>CAZRIB010000380.1:0-4166 GCA_964600035.1 uncultured Ardenticatenaceae bacterium
GTCTCATTTCGCTACCGCCCAGAGACGCCGGAAGTGCTGCATGACATTAATTTGCACATTCTGCCCGGTCAAACAGTCGCTCTGGTGGGGCCAACCGGCGCCGGTAAAAGCTCCATTGCCAATCTGGTGGCCCGTTTTTATGATGTTTCCGAAGGGGCTGTGTTGATTGATGGCGTGGACGTGCGCACGGTGACGCAGCAAAGTTTGCGCAAACAGACAGGCATTGTCTCACAAGAGCCGTTTCTGTTTTCCGGCACAATTGGCGACAATATCCGCCTGGGCCGCCCGGAGGCTTCTGATGAAGAGATGGCGGCGGCGGCACGGCTGGCGAATGTGGCCGAATTTATCGATTCGCTGCCGGATGGATATGACACAGAAATTTTGGAGGGGGGTGTTAATTTGTCGCTGGGGCAGCGCCAGCTTATTTGTATTGCCCGCGCTGTTTTGGCAGACCCGCGCATCTTGATTCTGGATGAAGCGACGGCGAACATTGACACGATGACGGAGGCGTTGATTCAGGAGGCGTTGGAGCGTTTGATGCACGGCCGTACCGCTGTTGTCATTGCCCACCGTTTAAGCACCATACAACGTGCCGATGTTATTTATGTCATCGAAAACGGCCGTATCGCCGAACAAGGCACACACACCACCCTGCTCCGGCAAAACGGCCTCTACCGGCAGCTCTACGAACGCCAATTCATCAGCACCCAATAAAAAACGAGGCGACGCCCCACACCGGGACATCGCCTCATCTACTCACCGCCACTCTCTGGCAAGAGAAAGTTAACTGTTACGACTGCCAATACATCTGTTTTCAAACTGTTCCATTACGCCTGACAATTAACTGGGATCATATACCTGCATGATTGGGCCTTCCACAAAGGCGGCCATTTCCTGTCGGGATTTTTCTTCTTTACAGCCTGCTTTGCTGCGTGTCTTATTGGTAAACGTTACGGCCGTTATCATTCCACCCACACACATCAATTCTCAATCGAGCCGTTACTTTTTCGGCCACCAAACGACATTATTGGTGGAAGCTGCCGGTGTGCTGTAATGGCATGGCCCCCTCCACCTGCGGAACACCGGCAGCAACTGATTTTCTTTTGAAGGTTCCACCGGTTTCGCACGCGGTTTCGCACGCAGTTTCGCGCTACATCACACCTGAAGTTCAGAGATTGACTTTGCAGCCATATTGGTAAAGTCCATATAAATTCTCAGCTTCTGCCTTCTTGGGAGGAAAGAAGATGTGACCAACCAATCGCATCCATCTAAAAAGTCAGCCTGGCAGAAAATTATCACCAAACAGCAAACGCCCGGCGTTTTTCGCTTGGGCGTGGCGCTGTTTGCTGGTGTTGTCTATTGGTTGCTGGATGCCGTTGTCACCGCGCTCATAACACCGGAAATCCCCCTGAAAGACCAATTAATTCATCCCAATCCGGCTATTTTTTGGCAAAGAACAATCGCCTTCTTTTTCATTATCATTGTCGTGGTCAATTACCAGATTTTGACACGCAAACGCGAAAGGGCAGAAGCGGCGCAAAAAATTAGTGAGGAAAAGTATCGGGCGCTGGTAGAAGGGTCTGGTCAGGCTATTTTTATTCTGAATCGGGATGGGATGGTGCAGTTTGTGAATTTTAGTGCCGCAGAGGTTTTGTGCAGTACGCCGGAGCAGCTTGTGGGACAATCTATCTTTGCGTTGTACCCGGAGGAAACGGCCGTAAGCCTGCTAGACCACATCCACCAAACCCTGGCCGGAAAACGGGAAGTAAAAGAATACCAGCTAGGCAGAAACGGCCGTGCCCGTTGGTTTGAACTCAATCTACAACCACTCACCCAAACAGAATCGCCCCACCAAACCGTCATGGGCATTGCCACAGAAATCACCCAACGCAAACAAATCGAAACCGACATCCGCCGTCAAAACAAAGAACTCGCCATCCTCAACAACATCATCCGCACCGTCAGCCAATCCCTCGACCTCCACGAAACCATCAACAACGCCCTCGATGAAGTTCTAAAACTAGAAATGTTTGGGCAAGATGCAAACGGCATCATCTTCCTGCTAGATGAAGAAAACCAAAAACTCGTCCCCATCACCCAAAGAGACATGCCAGAAAACCACCCCTGTCAGAACAAAACACTCGACATGGATGAGTGCGCCTGCGGAACGGCCGCAAAAAAAGGAGAACCCGTCGTCACCCATTACAAACTGGACGACATTACGCTGGCCGAAGAAACGCCGCCCAACATCATCAAGTGGGAAGACATTGCTATCCCCATTCAAGCACACGGCCGTACCCTGGGCGTTATGAACATCCACTTTGCCTCCGACTACCAAATCAACCAGTGGGACACAGAACTCCTGCAATCCATCGCCGAACAAATCGGCATCGCCATCGAAAAAGCCAAACTGTACGAAGAAAAAACACGCCAACAAATGCGCCTGCGCGACCTGACCAATCGGGCATCCGAAGCAGAAGAGGCCGAACGCAAACGGTTAGCCAGAGAACTGCACGATCAAGTCGGCCAAAGCCTTACAGCCCTGGGCATCAACCTCAAAATTATCAGCAGCCATCTGCCCCCCTACAGTCGGGCACAATCCTGTATCGCCGAATCACAAGTCCTGCTGGAAACCACCACCGAAGCCATCCGCAACGTCATGTCAGACCTGCGCCCCCCCATGCTGGACGACTACGGATTACTGGCAACGCTGCACTGGTACGGGTCACAAATACACGGCCGTACCGGCATCAAAGTCAACATTCACGGCAGCGACAGAAAATCCCGGCAAATTCCACTGTCAACCGCCAGCGCCCTCTTCCGCATCACCCAGGAAGCCCTCAACAACACCCTCAAACACGCCAACGCCAGCCAAATCAACATTTCCCTTATCCAGGACAACGGCACAACCCGCCTGGAAATCATCGACGACGGCCAGGGCTTCGACACCACCATCCTCAACGCCCCCCAAAAAGAACAACATTGGGGCTACCTCATCATGTCCGAACGTGCAGAAGCCATCGGCGGCAAATTATCTGTTCAATCCCGCCCACAGCACGGCACATCAATTATCGTGGAGATACCATCATGACCATCAATGTAATGCTAGTAGACGACCATACCATCGTATTAGACGGACTGCGCCTGCTTCTCTCCAACCAGCCAGACATCAAAGTAGTAGACGTTGCCGTAAACGGCCGTGAAGCCCTGCAAAAACTCCGCGAAGCCCAACCAGACGTCCTCGTCCTCGACATCTCCATGCCAGAACTCAACGGCATCGAAGCCGCCACCCACGTCCAGGAAATCAGCCCCAACACCAAAATCATCATCCTCTCCATGCACGCCACCAGCGAACACATCTACCAGGCACTTCAGGCCGGCGCCCGCGGCTACCTCCTCAAAGAATCCGCCGGCATCGAACTCGTCGAAGCCGTCCGCGCCGTCTACAAAGGCAGCAGCTACCTCAGCGAAAAAATCTCAGACACCGTCCTCCACGGCTACCTCCAACAAAGAGAAGAAACAACCGCCACCCGCCCCCTATCCCGCCTCACATCCCGCGAACGCGAAATCCTCCAACTCGTCGTAGAAGGCAAATCCAGCGCCGAAATCGCCGAAATCCTCTACCTCTCCCCCAAAACCATCGAAACCTACCGCAGCCGTCTCATGGCCAAACTCGACATCTCCGACCTGCCCAGTCTGGTTAAATTTGCCATCCAACACGGCCTTACCCCCCTGCAATAATCCCTTCGCGCAAAAGCTGCCACACCCACACCATAAACTCACAAGAGATAAATACACAAAAAAAAGAGCCGCCCGGGGGTGCGGGCGACTCTCATTTGCCTAATGTACCAGAGGGCGGCACTTCGGCGGTTTCAGGTAATGCAAAGCTCAAGAGGGGGGGAAACATTACCCTGTCCCTGCCGGGTTGTTATCCAGTCGCGTTTCTCTCGTGCCAGTTTGGGGGAGGAGAGTTTCCCTTGAGCTTTTACCCGACAAGGCATAAAAAATTTTAGCATCTTCAAGAAAATATGTCCATCTTTTCTAATAATTTGGGTGCGTTCAATTTTTGTGTATGATCAGAGAAAGGTTAATCAAACCTGAGTTTAGAATCAGGACGCAGATACCGCAGATAACGCTGATTTTTTTGTTTTCAGGAATTTGGTCTG
>CAZRIB010000381.1:0-4152 GCA_964600035.1 uncultured Ardenticatenaceae bacterium
CCGCCGCAGAAAGCGCGCAAAGTTGGGGTGTTGGGCGCGGGGATGATGGGGCATGGCATTGCCTATGTGGCGGCGCGGGCTGGGCTGGATGTGGTGCTGGTGGATGTGTCGCAGGAAACGGCCGCTGCCGGTAAAAACAAAATCGCCGCCATCATGGAAACACAACTCAGCCGGGGGCGGCTGTCCCAAGACGACATGACAGCCACGCTTGACCGCATTTTGCCCACCTCCGATTACAACCAGCTAACCGGCTGCGACCTGATTATTGAGGCGGTATTTGAAAACCGCGACGTGAAAGCCAAAGTAACCCAGGCCGCCGAAGCGGTGATGCTGCCAGAAGGCGTGTTTGCGTCCAACACATCGACACTGCCGATTACCGGTCTGGCAAAAGCCAGCACACGCCCCGGACAGTTCATTGGCATGCACTTCTTTTCACCTGTTCACAAAATGAAACTGGTCGAGCTAATTGTTGGCGAACAAACCACCAGCGAAACATTGGCAAAGGCATTCGATTTTGTGCTTGCCATTGGCAAAATTCCCATTGTGGTGAATGACAGCCGTGGTTTTTACACATCGCGGGTGTTTAGCACCTGGACAAACGAAGCAATGGCGATGTTGGCGGAAGGGCAGCATCCGCAGGCGGTGGAGATGGCCGGATTGCAGGCAGGTATGCCTGTTGGCCCGCTGGCTGTGCTGGATGAGGTGTCGCTGGCCTTGTTTGCCCACATTCGCGCCCAAACGGTGGCCGATTTGGCGGCGGAGGGCAAGGCTTACCAGCCACATCCGGGGGAGGTGGTGCTGGACAAGATGCTGGCACTGGGCAGAACTGGCCGGGCTGGCGGTGCAGGGTTTTATGACTATAACGGCCGTTCCAAACATCTTTGGCCGCAGCTAACCGGACTGTTTATGGACGGCCAGCCCCAACTGCCACAACAGGAAATGATAGACCGGCTGCTCTACATCCAGTCCATCGAGACGGTACGTTGTTTGGAAGAAGGCGTTTTGCGCTCTGTGGCCGATGCCAATTTAGGCAGTATTTTCGGGTGGGGATTTGCGCCGTGTCATGGAGGCACACTGCAATTCATTAATGCCTGTGGTTTGGATAACTTCATTGCCCGTGCCCAGGCGCTGGCAGATAAGTATGGCGAGCGTTTTTCACCGCCTGCACTGCTGCTTGCCATGGCGGAAAAAGGGGAGCAGTTTGCTTAGAGTCGAGAAGATTTGTCAAATTTTTTGGCGTGACCAAGGATTTTACCGAGTAAAATTTGACAAATCTAGCAGGCTGTCGGGAAGGTCTGAAACCTGGAATATTTGCCACTGATTAGCACGGATTTTCACGGAAAATCAGTTTAATTCGTGTAAATCCGTGCAAATTCGTGGCAAAAATTTCTTTTTCCGACAAGTTCCTAGGGCTGCGAAAATTGCGCCTTGAGTTCCCGTTTGAGAATTTTGCCTGCGCCGGATATGGGCAGCGCGTCCATAAAAACAACGCGTTTGGGGACTTTGTACGATGCCAAATTGTCGCGCATGAAGGCAATTAATTCAGCCTCTGTGGCGGTGTGCCCCGGTTTGCAGACGACACAGGCCAGCCCAACTTCGCCCCACTTGGGGTCTGGTATGCCGACAACGGCGCACATGTGTACGGCCGTATGCCGGTACAGCACCGCTTCTATCTCCGCCGGATAGACATTCTCCCCCCCGGAGATGTACATATCCTTCTTGCGATCTTTGATGTAAAAGTACCAATCTTCGTCGTGCATGGCCAGGTCGCCTGTATGAAACCAGCCTTCTTCGTCTGTGGCAGCGGCCGTTGCTTCCGGGTTGTTGAAGTAACCGGAAGATTGGCTGGGGCCTTTGAGAACCAGTTCGCCAATTTCGCCGGGGCCAAGTGGCTGGTTGTTGTCGTCTACGATGCGTGCGCCCACATAGAAGTTGGGGCGGCCAATGCTGCCTGCTTTGGTAATGGCATCTTCCGGGGCCAGGGCAAAGATGCCGGGGCCAAATTCGGTCATGCCAAAGCCTTGCTTGAAACGAATGCCTTTCTCTTGGGTATATTTTTCTACCAGTGATACGGGCAGGGGCGCGCCGCCGCTGGTGCAAAAACGCAGGGAGGAGAGATCGGCCGTTTCCCAGTTGTCGGCCTGGGTTAGCATTTGGTACATGGTGGGGACACCGGCGAAAATGGTGACCTGTTCTTGTTCGATGAGGTTTAGTACCAGTTCTGGCTGAAATTGGCGTACGAGAATGGTTGTGCCGCCCAAAATGACGTTGGGCAGGGTGTAGACAAAGAGGCCGCCGGTGTGGAAGAGGGGAAAAACGTTGAGGTAGGTGTCGTTGTGGTGGAGATCGTGGATGATGGTGTTGAGGGTGTTCCAGGCTATCATGCGGTGGGAGACCTGGGCGGCTTTGGGGAGGCCGGTTGTGCCGCCGGTGAAGATGAGGGCGGCGATGTCTTCTGCTTCGATGGTTGTGTCGAATACGGCCGTTTCCGGTGCTGCCGCCATCGCTTCGTCCAGACCTGTGCTTTCTGGTACACCCCGGTCAATATGCACATAGTGGGTAATGGATACCGCGCCGTTGTCAGCCTGTAAATGGGTGACGCTTTCCCGTAAATCACCTGAAAAGAGCAGCACTTTTGGCGAGGTGTAGGCCAAAATCTGGCTAAGTTCCCGCCAGTGGAGCCGCCAATTTAAGGCGGTGTGAATTGCGCCAATTTTGCTGCATGCAAAAAAGCAGTCCAGGTGGGCAATGCTGTCTTTGGCTAAAATGGCAACACGGTCACCTTTGCCAATGCCTGCTGTTTGCTGCAGCCAATTTGCCAGCCGGTTGGCACGGCCGTTCATTTGGGCATAGGTCAGTCGCAAATACGGAGAATAACCCGTGTCCACAAATGCCACTTTATCTGGTGAATAGACAGCCCGCCGTCCCAAATAATCGCCAATGTACACAATATCCCTCCGAAAATAAAAATTGATGGTTGATGATTAAAGCCGCCGCATCTATTATCCGTAATCCGTAATTCGTAATCCGTACGCTTTATCTCTGGTAAGTTCGTCGGAAAACGGTATACGGACTTCGGGTTACGTGTACTATCCTGTCCACCGCCAGACGGTACATGCCATAGATATGCCGCCGCCGCTGGCAATAAGCAAAACGTTATCGCCCGGTTTCGGCCCTTTTCCTTGTTCCAAAGCATCATCCAGCGCCATTGGAATGCACGCTGAGCCGGTGTAGCCCCATTTGTCCATAATCCAGTGCGTTTTTTCCAGCGGCTGTTTGATGATGTCCATGATCATCTTGATGGTGTTCAGGTTGAGTTGGGTGAAAAGGTAAAAGTCAATGTCGTCCAGCGTAAGCCCGGCTTTGGCGGCGGTGCTTTCGATGAGCGGCGGCCAATTTTCGGAATTGAAGGTGGCGGGGAATTTGCGCACAAACTGCACCCGGGGACGGCCGTTATTCTCATTGGCAGGCGTGACAGGGCAGGCCACTGCGCCGGTGTAAATGCCCAGGGCATCATAATACTCGCCTCGTGCCAACCGGCGGCCAGCCAAAAAGCCCGGTTCGGTTCCTGCGCCCAACAGCACCGCGCCTGCTCCGTCGGCAAAAAGGGTGCAGGTGTAATGGTCTGTATAGTCAACAAAGCGGGTCATGCCGTATGCGCCAATGACCAGAATGTGGTTCATTTCTTCGTCGGTGGCGATAAAGCGTGCGGCCGTATCCAGTGCTGTTACCCATCCTGCACAAGCCGAGTTGACATCAAATGTACCGGCATTGACCGCGCCAATTTTGTGCTGCACCACATTGGCCGTCGCCGGACTGAAATAATCGGGGGTGTCTGTGGCCACAATAAGCAAATCAACTTTTTCGGCCGGCAGGCCTGCCCGTGCCAGCGCTTGGTTGGCGGCGTGCATACATAAATCGCTGGTTGTTTCGTTGTCTGCCATCACATGGCGTTCTTTAATGCCGACATTTTTAACCAGCCATTCGTCCACATCGCGGCCTAGAATTTCATTGAAGTAGCTGTTGGGGAGCATTTTTTCAGGCACGTACCGGCCTGTACTGACTATTTGGGCGTATCGTGTCATGGTTTATTCCTGTATGTGAATGGTTTTGCCTTTTGAGGGGCGGTTTTTGTCTATGCAAGATAGCACA
>CAZRIB010000382.1:0-4145 GCA_964600035.1 uncultured Ardenticatenaceae bacterium
AGACGGATATTAGCTTATTACACCTCCAAAAATTTTTATGACACAAACTTACCGCCTTCTACTGGTTGGAGAAAGCACCAGCCACCAGGAGCATTTTTGCTCAAAACTTGCTTCATCTGACCCGCATTTATCTCGGTTTGGTTTTTTTGACTGCCATTCTGTGTTTTCTTTTGATGATGCCAGTCAGTTTTTGGTTGAGTCGCTTTATGATGTGGTGGTTTTGTTTTTGGCTGATTCGTTGGAACATGCCAAAAATTTTATAACCCTGACGCAAAAATTAAATGTGCCGCTTATTGTTGTTTTAACGGCTGAGGCATCGCCAGAATGGGAAACGGCCGTTCTCTCCTACGGCGCACTGGACTGCCTGTTTGAGCAAGATTTAAGCCCCTCCTGGATCAAACGATACTTGCATCTGGCAATTGAGCAGTACCGGCAAACGCATGAACACGCCTCCAGCCGCTTTGCCCCGCCCGATTTAATCTGCATCTTCAATGCCACCACAATGGAATTGACTTATATGAATCGGGAACGCTACCTGGGGCATCCGTTAGAGAATATGTTTTCTCACGAAAATTTGTTAGCCCTTGTGCATCCTGATGATATTGAACTGGTCATTGCTCATTGGGAGGACATTTTACAAGGGCACGTTTCAGAGGGAATTATTGAGTATCGCGCTAAAGACAGCCGTGGCCAGTGGCAGTGGATTCATAGTTGGGAAGGTGTGTTCCGTGTGGATGAAAACGGCCGTCCCGACCAAATCATCCTCACCCAATCCAACATCACCGCCCAAAAACGGGCACAAGAAGAAGCCTACAAACTCTCTGAGCGGCTCAAACTCATCCACCTCATAGACAAAGCCATTCTTTCTGCACAAGACCCCAAGACCATTGCGGAAAAAGCACTCCCTCTTATCTGCCAGTTCAGCAATACACAGCGTGCCAGCATATTCACCTTTGACCTTGCCAATCAAACCGGCCAACAAATTGCCTTATTGGGACAGCCCATTTCCGACGAGGAAAATCCCATTATCCCTTTGGATAAGTTGGAAAATGTTTCACTGCTGATGCAAGGGAAATATATCTATGCCCCTGACATCACCGAATTAGATAACCCTTATTTCCTGGCAATCTCCCGGTTAGGCATGCGGAGCGCACTGGCAGTTCCCCTAAGCACACAGGGGGAATTAATTGGTGCACTCTACCTGTTTGCCAAGAAAGTCAACGCCTTTAGCCATGAGAACGATATTCAATTGGTTCAGGAATTGGCAGACCCTCTGGCGATTGCTATTTATCACGCCCAACTTTTGGAAAAAACGCAAAAACAAGCCCAGGAACTGCGTCAGCGAGAGGAATTTTTACTGCTTTTGGGAGAAATTACGGAACAGGCGCTCCATGAAGATAATTTGCCCAAAATGTTAACGGCCGTTGCCAAACCACTCGCTGACCTTTTCAAAGCAGACGGCTCTCATATCACCCTGTGGGATGAACTTAACCAGCTAACCATTCCCGTTGCCGCTTCCGGCATTTACGCAGAAGGGTATGACCAAATAAAAGTAAAACCGGGCACGCCAACTTACACAATGGCCGTGTTAAAAGCCGGTCACGTACTGGCTTTGGAAAATGTTCAGGAAGCCGCTCTGCTAGATCCCAAATTGTCAGCAAAATTCCCTGGCATCCATGCCGTGTTGGTTCTACCGCTCATTGCCAAAAAGCATAAACTGGGGGCGGCTATTTTGGTTTACAAGGGGAAACGGCCGTTTTCCAAACAAGAAATAGCCTGGGCCGAACAAACCAGTCAGCTCCTGGCGCTGGCCATCGCCAAAAGCCAAATCCTCCTCGTTGAAAAGCAGCAGCGCCTCTTCTCTGATACCCTGCGAGAAGTCGCCCGTTCCCTTAACAGCTCCCTCGATAAGCAAGAAGTGCTTCAACTCATCCTGAAGCATCTCAACCGGGTCGTCGATTACGACAGCGCATCTGTCATGTTGATTCAAGGCAGCCATCTGACGCTGGAAGCATTTCGTTCTATCTACCATACGGCCGTTCAAGAAAACGAAACCAGCCTGAAAATAATTGAATACCGGGAATTCCCCCACCTGCAAGAAGTCATCGAACAGAAGCTCCCCGTCATCATTGACAACACCCAAACAAACCCGAACTGGAAACCACTGCCAACAACCTCCAACATTCATAGTTGGATGGGCATTCCACTCATTTACAAAAACCAGGCCATTGGCCTGATGAATATCAGCAAAAGCGAAGTTGGCTACTTCACCCAACAGCACGCCCACCTTGGCACATACCTGGCAGACCACGCTGTTGTTGCTCTGGAAAACGCCCGCCTGTTTGAATCTGCACAACGTCAGTTACACGAGCTGCAGCTGCTCAACGAAATTGCCAGCGCCGGTACAGAAGTATTGAATGAAGACGCGCTCATTGCCAAAGTAACGGCCGTTTTTGGTGAAAGCCTCTACCCCCACCACTTTGGCTTCCTCATCTACGACAAAAAAATCAAAAAACTTGTCCCACACCCATCATTTAGATACAGCACCCAACATGAAACAGTGCCATCACCTGTGCCTACAAATCAAGGCATCGTCGGAGAAGTATTCCGCACCGGCAAACCCAGACTTGTCCAGGACGTCTCCAAAAACAAACAATACTACCAAATAGAACCCACCACTCAATCAGAATTGGCTGTTCCGCTGCGTGTTCACAACCGTATCATCGGCGTCATCAACGTCGAAAGCCCAAAACCCAACGGCCTCACAGAAAACGATCTGCGCCTGCTTATGACTCTGGCCGGGCAAGTTGCCACCGCCATTGAAAAAACACGCCTTCTCGTCGCCGAAAGAGTGCGCCGCCACGAAGCAGACCAGCTTCGCCGCGCCACCGCCGCCCTCACTTCCAGCCTGGAGCTGGAAGCTGTTTTGCAAACCATTCTGGAACAACTGCAAATGGTTGTTGCCTACGACAGCGCAGCCATCCAACTCATCGAGTCCGATCACTTCACCGTTGTTGCCGCATACGGCTTTGCCGATCCCCAGGAAGTAGTAGGGCGTACCTACTCCAGGCAAGACGAAATTATGCAGCATCTTCAACGCACAAAAGAACCGCTCATCATGTCAGATGCACAGGCAGACCGCCGTTTTCAGGGATTAGGCAAAACCCATTACACCCGCGGCTGGATTGGCGTTCCTCTGCTTGTGCGCGACGAGATGATAGGCACACTCACCTTGGACAGCCGAACCATTGGCGCTTACACCCAAAATGACGCCGAGTTAGCCATGGCCTTTGCCAACCAGGCAGCCACAGCCATTGCCAATGCCCGCCTGTATCATGCCAGCGCCACACAAGCCGACAACTTGCAAATTGCCAGTGATATTTTGGCACTGCTCAACAGCTCCGTAGAAGTGTCTGATACCCTGCCAGAAATCGCTCAAATTCTGAAAAAATTGGCGCGATGCGATATGGTCACATTGACCATTACCAAAGGCAGCACAGAAACCGGGCTGCTAATTCCTGTTGAAAAGGGCATTTCTCTTGAACACGGGTTGTCATTTAATTTGCGTGAAACGGCCGCTTACCAAAGCATCATCCAGGGCAAAATGCACGTCACCCCAGACCTGGCAAAAGCACGCCAATATCCCACAGAAGCTGCTTTGTACGACTTAGGCGTACGCTCCAGAATCACCCTGCCAATGACAACACCCGATCATGTCCTGGGCAGCCTGAATCTGGTATGGCTGCGCACCAATGGCCCCAACGAAGCCCAATTCCCCATTCTCAAACAAATTGCCCAGGCTGTGGCATTAGGCATTGAACGCAGCCAAATCTTCAATGAGCTGTCCTACCGGCTGCAGCAAATGGCAACACTCCATGACATCAGCCGCCAAATGACAGGCATTTTAGACAGCAACACGCTGTACGATCTGATTGTGACGACGCTTCACGAAAAAATGGGCTTTTCAAGCGCATTCGTTTTACTAATTGATGAAGCCACACAAACTTTGGTTGTTCAAGCGGCTGCAGGCCCGAAAGTTGATACCATTGTTAATTATCGCCAACCCATTGATAAAGGCCTGCTTGGGTTAGCCATTCAAAAAAATGAAGTCATCATTGTCAATGACACCAGCCAACACCCTGACT
>CAZRIB010000383.1:0-4135 GCA_964600035.1 uncultured Ardenticatenaceae bacterium
TTCAATCTTCGGAGATTGAACCAATCTTTTGTCGAAACGCAACACTTGACCTTATGACACAACACCCCTCCTCTGGCCTGTTCAGTGACGATGCCATTCATGATGCCGCATTAGCTGCGTATCGAGAAGGTAGAGCGGCGGCTGCCCAACAAGCCTATGACAAGGCCATTCAATATTACACAGACGCCCTCTCTTTTGATGAAACACCAGCCTTATTTCGCGCCCGGGTATATGAATACCGGGGGCAATGTTACTGGCTGCTCGCCGACTTTATTAATGCCGAGCAAGATTATCAGGCATCCCTTGATATCAGCGATGAAAAAGACCAAATTGCGCGGGCGCGTGTTCGCCTGGGTGAATTGTATGATTTTCGTGGCAAATATGAACAGGCCAAGAAGGTGTATGCGCAAGCGTTGGAAGAAGGATTAGCGGCTGGAAATTTGCTGATTGTTGGCAGGGCACAGCGTGGGTTGGGCATTATTAACCGGCGCCAGGGGCACACGGAGCAGGCCATCAGCCATTTAATTCAGGCGCTGGCAGCATTTCGGGAACATGGGGATGCCCGTGAACAAGCACGTGTGTTAACCAGTCTGGGGCGTACCCGTCATGCTCGCGGCGAGTATCAACATGCGCTTACCGCTCACCGGGAGGCGTTGACGATATTTGAGTCATTAAATGATCGCTGGCGTGTTGTGCAAACGTTGAATGATTTGGGGGAATGCTACCAGGCGCTTTATGATTCGCTTACGGCACAGGAGTATCACGAAAAAGCCTTGCAATTGGCGGAGCAATATGGGGCGACGCTGCTAAAACCTGAAATTCAGCGGAATTTGGGTGTAGATTTGGTGGAACACGGCCGTTACGAAGAAGGCATTGCCTACCTTGAGCAAGCGTTAGCAGGAGCACAAGCCTTAAATAATCGGGAACAAGAAGCATTGACCCGGTATAACCTGGCCCGTTCTTACTTGCGCCTTGAACAGTTAGAGTCAGCCCGTCACTCTGTAACCGCATTACAGGAAATTGCTGAGGAACTAAACGCAGATCGATACCGCGCGCTGGCAGCTTTTGTACGTGGGGAGTTGTATTTCCGTGAAGGCCATCAGGCCAAAGCCTTATCAGAGTTAAATGCGGCCATGCTAGCCGCACAAACTTCAGTCGATCGCGGTGTTCTTTGGAAATTACACGCAACCATGAGCCATGTCATTGAAAATGAAGCCATTGCCAATGTCCACAGAACGATTGCGGCTGAATTTATTCGACAAACGGCCGAACCGCTGCAGGATGCCCACCTTAAGCAATGTTTTGTGCAGGCGGCTCCGGTTACGGCCGTGCTTTTGGCTGCTGGCATCGACCCCAACAAACTATAACCAACCACAACTGCAAAAAACCCCTTTGTGTAATTGATACGCTAATTACCCCCGTTTGCCCCCTAAATGACACTTATTTGACATCTAAGTGACCGCTGTCTATAATGTTGCTGTCGTCTGTATAAACAGACCGTTCCCCAAATATCCATATATTTGGGATAACAAGCTGGCCATTACCAAATTACATGGAAAAAAATGGACAGCATCGAAATAACAACGAGGAGGTGATGTCGAGAGAATCGAGACGAAACGCCGGTTTATGGAACGCCCCAAATGTTCCATAAAGATCAACTCTGTTGTTGATTTTTCTAGTAAACCCCCATATTTACCGAATTGAGAGGAGGACATTCTCAAAATGTTTAAGAACAAATGGGTTCTTGTTGCTGCATTAGTGATGCTTGGCGCGCTTGTTTTAGCTGCTTGCCAGCCCACAACCGAAACCGTGACCGTTGAAGTTACCCGTGTTGTAACTGAAACCGTCGTAGAAGAAGGGGCTACCGTTGAGGTAACCCGCGTTGTTGTTGAAACAGTCGTTGAAACTGTTGAGGCACAGCCTGAAGAGACCGCACCGGCCTCCAAAGACCTGATTGTTTGCCAGGCACAAGAACCGGACACACTATATCCCTATGGTGGTTCCATGTTGGCCGCTCGCGCCGTGCAGCATGCAATCTTCACCAATTACATCACCACCTTGTCCTTTGGCTACCAGGCCGATGGTTTGGTGAAAATCCCCAGCCTTGCTGATGGCGATGCCGTAATCAATGTTGTGGAAGCAGCCGCTGGCGACACTGTTGTAAACAGCGCCGGTGATGTTGTGACGTTGGAAGAAGGCGTGGAAGTTGTCAATGCTGATGGCGAAACCGTTGTCTTTGATGGCACACCAGTGCCAATGGAACAGATGGTTGTCGATTTCGAGATGGAACAAACCGTGTGGTCCGATGGTACACCAGTTAGCGCTTCTGACTCAGTTTATAGCTTTAACTTGGCTGCCGATCCGGATACCCCGGCTGGTAAATTCACCATTGAGCGTACCGCAAGCTACGAAGCTACTGGCGACTTGAGCACCCGTTGGACTGGTATTCCCGGTTACAAGGACAGCACCTACTTCTTGAACTTCTGGAATCCATATCCGGAACACATCTGGGGTGCTTTCTCTGCCGCCGAACTGTTGGAAGCTGAAGAATCCAGCCGTATGCCGGTTGGTGATGGCGCCTTCGTTGTTGACGAATGGATTGCTGGTGACAGCATTCACCTTGTCAAGAACGAGCACTACTTCCGTGAAGGGCTGCCGTACCTGGACAGCGTGACCTTCAAGTTCATCCCCGACACCAACCAGTTGATTGCTCAGCTGCTGAGCGGCCAATGTGATATTGGTACACAAGATGGTATGGACGTTGGTCAGGCTCCGTTCCTCATCGAAGCTGAAAACAACGGTCTGTTGGTTCCTTACTTCCAGACTGGTACCGTTTACGAACATATCGACTTCGGTATTAACAGCTATGGCGACTACGGCGACAACATTGGTCGTCCGGACTGGTTCGAAGATGCCCGTGTCCGTCAGGCAATGACGATGTGTACAGATCGCCAAAGCATGGTTGACAATATCCTGTTCGGCCGTTCCGAAGTTATTCACTCCTACATCCCCAGTGTCCATCCACTCTACCCCGCAGGTGAATTGACCGAATGGCCGTATGATGTGGAACAAGCGAATGCCTTGCTGGACGAAGTCGGCTTTGTTGACAGCGATGGCGATGGTATCCGCGAATATCCTGGTGGTCCGAATGGTGAATTTGCTGGTGAACCGTTCCACATCACTTTGGGTACAACCTCCGGCAATGACATGCGTCAGCAATTGACCCAGATCTTCAAGGAAAACATGGCAGAGTGTGGTATTGACGTAGAGCTGTACTACCTGCCTGCAAGCGAATGGTTCGCTGATGGCCCGGATGGCCCGCTGTTTGGACGTCGCTTTGACTTGGGTGAATTTGCCTGGTTGACTGGCGTTGAACCGAGCTGCGGTTTGTATCTCTCCGATGCTATTACCGGCCCAGAAGATGAATTGATCCCAGGCCACTACGACCCGACCAAGACCTTTGGCGGTTGGGGTAATGCCAGTGACACAGGCTGGATCAATGAAGAATTTGACCTGGCTTGTAAGAAAGCGACAGGCAGCTTGCCTGGTACAGAAGATTACGAAGCAGGTCACAAGGAAGCTCAGATTATCTTCAGCCAGGAAGTCCCGGTTATTCCGTTGTTCCTGCGCTTGAAAGTGGCTGCGGCTCGTCCAGAAGTCAAGAACTTCGGCGTAGACCCGACCCAGAACTCCGAGCTGTACAACATTTACGAGTTCGATCTGCAACCCTAGTGGTTAAAGATGCATCATGAAAATAGTGGCAGCCTTTGTGCTGCCACTATTTTTTTGAGCAATCCTCACAAAAAAAATAGCCCGTATTTGTACAAATTGATACTGTATTATTGGCCGTTGCTTGGCATACGATTGTTTGCTGGTACAATTGCGCCGCTAAAAATAAAGAAGGTTCATTGAATTTTAATAATTTTAATGATAACGGCCGTAAATGAGGCTTGATGGTAAACGGCCGTGACCCATTTCATTTTGAATTTTACCGGGAGCAACACACCACACATTGGGATTAATTGAGGAGGTTAGTTCATGACAAATTATCTCATCAGGCGAGGGTTCCAGATGCTGCTGGTGGTCTTTGCGGCCACCATAGCCATCTACGGGCTGCTCAACGCCGTCCCCGGCG
>CAZRIB010000384.1:0-4129 GCA_964600035.1 uncultured Ardenticatenaceae bacterium
CTCTGCGGTGGCTTTTTTCGGTAAAGTCTTCAATTTTTAATCACTATCCTTTTGATGCAGCCGTTACCTAAATTCTTACCGCCTAACATCACATGGTTAAATGACCAAAATTTCGTTAGTCAACCTGTCACAAAACAGTTACCATCGGGGTTTATATAAATGTGGTGCAACAAACGGCCGTTTCCCCCGTAATACACCATATATCCAACACATTCCCAAAAGGCGTTAAAAACATGACAGAACCAATCATCATTGTCGATAACATTCACAAATCATACCTCATGGGCAAAGAAGCCGTCCCCGCCCTGCGCGGTGTTTCGCTGGAAATCCACAAAGGCGAATTTGTCTGCCTTATGGGGCCGAGCGGCTCCGGCAAAACCACCCTTCTCAACATCATCGGCGGCCTGGATGAACCCAGCAGAGGCCACATCATCGTCGATGGACAAAACCTTGTCTCCCTCAATGAAAACCAACTGGCGAAACTCAGACTGCATAAAATGGGCTTCATCTTCCAAAATTACAACTTGCTGGGCAACTTTACCGCGCTGGAAAATGTAGAAGCGCCAATGGTACTGGCTAAAATGAGCCGTCGAGAACGCCACCAGCGCGCCAAAGATCTGCTTGACAAAGTAGACCTGGGAGACCGCACCCACCACTACCCCAGCGAACTGTCCGGCGGACAGCAGCAGCGCGTTGCCATTGCCCGCGCCCTGGCCAACAACCCGCCCATCCTCATTGGCGATGAAATGACTGGCGATCTGGATTCCGAAACAGGGTTTGCCATCATGGAGCTGGTTTCCCAACTCAACAAAGAGGGCATGACAGTGGTCTTTGTCACCCATGATCCCCGCATGGCAGAGTATGCCGGTCGTGTTATCCAGCTTCGCGACGGCCGTATTTTGGAAGAGGCTGTTGAGCAGTAAGCCGCAAAAAACATTGCACAGTGGACTGACCCTATGATCCTCAAATACATTTTCAAAAATTTTACCCGGCGCAAGGTACGCACCATTCTCATGATCTTGTCGCTGGTGGTTAGCACGGGCTTGATTGTGGCAATGAGTGCCACAGTGGAAACAGTGCGCCGGTCTAATGTAGACTTGATTGCCAGTGCTGTGGGGCGCTACGACCTGACCATCAGCAAAACGGAAATTAGCCCGCTTCAATTTGTCAATGTGGCTGAAACAACGCAGTGGGTGTTGGCCGCAGATGAACGGATTACGGCCGTTTACCCCCGCTTCCACATCCCCATTGAAATGAACAGCAGCGGCCGTCTCACCACCGGCACACTCATCGGGCTGGACCCCGCCACAGACGACATCGGCTACATCGACGTTGTAGAAGGCGAATACAAACTTGGCCCAGAAACGGCCGTTCTTCTGGAATCCACCGCCCTCGACTACGGCCTGCACGTTGGCGACACCATCGACATCTCCTACGACTTTCCCCAACCCAGAGAGGAAGGCAAACCCGCGCCCGCCGGAACAAGCCAACGCCGCACCAGCCGACGCTACACCATCAGCGGCATCGTCCGGCAAGACGGCGTCGTCGGCGCAGATGTCCGCACCGGCCTCATCGCCGACCTGAACGACGTACAAACCTGGCTAGACCTTGCCGGGCAGGCCGAGCTGCTCGTGGCAGAAGTAGACCCCGCCCTATACGAAACCAATAACGCTGAAACCGCCGCCCTGCGCGTGCGCGAAGTCGCCCGTCAAGTTCAAACCCAACTCGGCGAAGATTTTGACGTAGCGCTGGGCAAAGCGGCCATATTAGACAGTGCCGCCCAAGGCTTTTTAGCCATTCAAGCCCTCATCAACACCTACGGCCTCATCGCGCTGGGCGTGGTTGGCCTGCTGGTACACACACTGGTTATGACCAATGTGCAGGAACAACGGCGAGACATGGCCGTGCTGCGCATCCTAGGCGGGCAGCGCAATTTTTTGTTCACCCTGGTCATCGTTGAAGTGTTGGTCATTGGCATCATTGGCGTCAGCCTGGGCGTTGGGTTGGGACAGCTCATTACCACTTATATCATTGTGCCGCTCATCAAAGCACAAATGGCACAAGAAGGGCTGAATTCGCCGCTAACACCGCAAGTTTCCATTACGGCCGTACTGCCTGCCATCATCTCCGCCTTTACCGTTCTCATCATCAGCAGCCTCAAACCGGCCAAAGACGCCGCCCAAACCAAAGTGATGCACGCCATCAACCCCGGCGTTGCCGACAACCTGCAAATTGAAGACTTGGCCCACCTGCGCGAACGAACACCCAACCGCCGCCTCTTCCTGTCTGGTCTGGGGCTGATGTCCATTTTTGCCCTCATTGGCGCGTTTCAGGCCGTTGACGCATTTGGCGGCCCGGCACTGGAAGTTGCCTTTTTCCTGCTCGCTCTGGGGTTAATGGTGCTTGGTCTGGGGTTGATGTTTTTTATCACTACTGTGCCGTTCGAGCGGCTTGTCCTGCTGGTTATTGGACTGGTTAGTCCCCGGCTCACTTATTTTGCCCGGCGAAATGTAGGACGTGGTTCTTTGCGCAATACGCTTATCTCGCTGCTGGTGCTTTTCAGCGGCGTGCTGCCCAGTTTTCTGGCAACGCAAATTGCTCTGGATAATGCCAATTTTGAGACAAGTACGCAGCTGGATATGGGCGCGCCGGTTTCTGTGCGTGTCTTTGCCCGATGGAATGCCACTGATGATGTCAGCTCTGCCAATCTCAAGCCGAGCGAAATGGACAGGATTACGGCCGTTTCCGGCATAGATCAGGCCATCGGCATTAGCAGCGGCTACAACACCCGTGCCTCCGACCCCGTCAACATGCGTTCCGCCGCCGTCGAAGTCATCGGCATCCGCGACAACCTCACCAACGTCCTTTTTACCGACATGATGGAATTCGTTGCCGGATCCCCCGATGCCTTCACCCAAATTCTCAACGAACCCGACACCATCATTATCAGCGAAGGATTGGCCGAACATCTCGCCCTTTCCTTGGGAGACACCATAAAAATCACCGGCGAAGGGCAAGACAACATTCTCAACGCACGCATTGTTGGCATTGCCCGCCGCATTCCCGGCTTTGACGACATCATGCGCAGCCGTATTCGTGCCCAAAGCAAAAGCCAGGTCATCGTCTCCCTTGACAGCTACAACCGGCTCATCACCCCTCTCAACGACCCACTGCCATCCCCAGACACACCCGTCTACCGGCGGGTGCTGGCTACATTAACCCCGGATGCCGATGCAGAGTTGGTAGCCCGGGAAATCAGTGAACGGATGAGCCGCGATTTTGCCATCTGGCCGCGTGTTTATCCGGTGGAACTGGAACAAAATGAGCGGGCACAGGCCACACAACGGGTCTTTTTGCTGGTGCTGACGGTTATCTCCTTTACAACGGCCGTTTTCGGTGTGTTTGCTGTCATCTACGTCACCATCTACGCCCGACGGCTGGAAATAGGCATGATGAAAGCCGTAGGGATGCTGCGCCGGGAACTAACAGGTATGCTCGTCATCGAAGCCATTACCATGACACTGGGTGCAGCATTGGCCGGCATTACAGCCGGGGCGGCCATGGGCTACATCTCCTTTTACATGGATAAAATTTTGCAAGAACAGCCCGTCATCCCCGCCCTGGACCTGACCGTTGCGCCATTTATTGTCATCATGGTGGTGCTGGCCAGCATTTTGGGCGCAGTATTTTCTGCCCGCCGCATTGTAAAGAAGCAGGCTGTAGAAATTTTGCGTATGCAGTAAATAAACCAGGATTGATGATTAAAGATTTCAGGGCTGATTGACAGCCAATCTCTAATCCCAAATCTCCAACAATAAACACAGGCAATGAACATGAAACGAATTTTCTTTCTTCTCACTTTACTCTTATTGGTCGCTGGCTGTGCAAACCCGGCAGGCAGCAGTTTGGTTGTGGAAGAGGGCACGGCCGTTACCGACACCGCCAACACGCCCACACCCCGCCCAACCGCGCCCCCCGTCACCGGCACGGTTGTTTTGGCCGATGGGCAGCTTGTTGCTCAAACCCCTGCCCTGCCTTTGGCCTTCAAAGCCAGCGGCCAACTGCTGGAAATTTTGGTTACGCCCGGCGATGCTGTCCATGCTGGCGATTTAATTGCCCGCCTGGATGA
>CAZRIB010000385.1:0-4129 GCA_964600035.1 uncultured Ardenticatenaceae bacterium
TGCGGGTGGCAAACGGCCGTCTCTACGGGCGCGGCACAGTGGACGCTAAAGGGCCACTAGCCACTTTTGTCATGGCGGCGGCGCAGGCCAACCTGCCGCCCGGCAGGCGCGTCGTCGTTATTGGCGCGGTGGAAGAAGAGAGCGCCACATCCAAAGGGGCGCGGTTTGCCGCCAGCCAGTACCGGCCAGATTGGTGCATCATCGGCGAGCCAAGCGGCTGGGATGGGGTGACGCTGGGGTACAAGGGGCGGCTGCTGCTGGATTACACCCTGAGCCAGCCAATGGGGCACACGGCCGGGCCAACGGATGCGGTGGCGGAAACGGCCGCTGCCTGGTGGCAGGCCATTCGCCAATACGCCGACCAATTTAACAACGGCCGCGACCGCCTTTTTGACCAGCTTATGCCGTCTTTGCGCGACATTTGCACCAGCAGCGATGGCCTGACCAACCGCGTGCAGGCCAAAGTGGGGCTGCGCCTGCCGCCCGGCTTTGATGTGGCCGCGTTCACCCAATGGGCTGAAGCGCAGGCCAACGGTGCATCACTGCGCTGCTACGGCTATGAACCGGCCTTTGCCGCCGACCGGCGCACGCCGCTGGCTTATGCCTTCTCTACGGCAATTCGTCAGGGTAACGGCCGTGTCCGCTTCAAGCACAAAACCGGCACATCAGACATGAACGTGGTGGGGCCAATATGGCACTGCCCCATTGTGGCCTACGGGCCAGGAGACAGCCAGCTTGATCATACGCCGCAAGAGCACATCGTCATTGAAGAGTATCTGCAAGCAATTGCTGTTTTGCAGGCTGTTTTGGAAAGAGGCGGGGCAAGTGGCAAGTGAGCAGGTGTCAGGTGGCAAGTGGCAAGTTCCACAACCTGCAACATGCAACCCGCAAACCCGCAAATCGAGGAGAACCAACATGAGTTTAGAAAATTTTGCCATTATCGAATCCACATTGCGCGAAGGAGAGCAGTTTGTCAATGCCTTTTTCACCACAGAGCAAAAGGTACACATTGCCCAACTGCTGGATGCCTTTGGCGTGGAATATCTGGAGTTGACCTCACCTTGCGCCTCTGAGCAAAGCGCGCAGGACTGCGCCACCATTGCCGGGCTGGGGCTGCGTGCCAAAACACTCACCCATGTCCGCTGCCATCTGGATGATGCCAAAAGAGCGGTGGACACGGGTGTGGATGGCGTGGATGTGGTCATTGGTACGTCCTCGTATTTGCGCCAATTTAGTCACGGCAAAAGCATTGAAGCCATCATTGATCTGGCGCAGGAGGTGGTGGCGTATCTGCAAGGCCAGCAGGTGGAGGTGCGCTTTAGCACGGAGGATAGTTTGCGCAGTGAATGGGATGATTTGCTGCGGGTGTATACGGCCGTTGACCGGATGGGCGTCAATCGGGTAGGCATTGCCGACACAGTAGGCATTGGCACACCCCGCCAGATTTATGATTTGGTGGCCGCCCTGCGCCAGCATGTGCAGGCCGACATCGAGTTTCACGGCCATAACGACTCCGGCTGCGCCATTGCCAACGCCTATGCCGCACTGGAAGCAGGCGCCACCCACGTAGACACCAGCGTGTTGGGCATTGGCGAACGAAATGGCATCACCCCGTTAGGCGGTCTGATTGCCCGGCTGTATGCCACAAACCCGGCGCTGGTGGCGAAGTATAACCTACCCCTGCTGCCAGAAATTGACCGGACGATTGCCGAGTGGGTGAACATTGACATTCCGTTTAACAACTACATTACCGGCTTTTGTGCCTTCACCCACAAGGCCGGCATTCACGCCAAAGCAGTACTTAACCATCCGGCGACGTATGAGGCGCTGCGGCCAGAGGATTTTGGCATGACGCGCTACATCCACATTGCCCACCGGCTGACGGGCTGGAATGCGGTTCGCTACCGGGCGGAGCAGTTGGGCATTGTGCTGGATGACGAACAGGTGAAGGCGATTACCCGGCAAATTAAAAATTGGTCGGCGGAACGGCCGTTAACCCTTGATGATGTAGACGGCTTGCTGCGGATGGCAAAAAGAACCGCCATCATGTAGGTAGGGTCACGGTGCACCGTGACCCTACTGGAGGAAACCAATGGGACAAACATTAGCAGAACAAATTTTGAGCCACAAAGCCGGGCGCCCGGTGCAGCCAGGCGAGTTAATCATCGTCAGACCGGACGTTATCATGGGGCACGATTCCCTGACGCCGGGCATGATTCGCATTATGCAAGAACAGCTAGGCGTGAAACAGATACATGATCCGGCACAGGTGGTGCTGGTGATGGATCACGTGTCGCCGCCATCCACTGTGGGCACGGCCAACAGCCAAAACCTTATCCGCCGCTTTGCCCGCGAACAAGGTGTGCGTCTGTTTGATGTGGGGCGCGGCATTTGCCACCAGGTGCTGGTGGAAGAACAGGTTGCCCGTCCTGGCATGGTCGTGCTGGGGTCGGATTCCCATTCCACAAGTTACGGCGCAGTCGGTGCGTTTGGAACGGGCATGGGTTCGACAGATATTGCGCTGGCGTGGGCAACGGGTAAGACGTGGCTGCGTGTGCCGGAGACGATTCGGGTGATTGTAAACGGCCGTTTCCGTCCCGGCGTAGATGCCAAAGATTTGGCGCTGAAACTGGGGCGAGAACTGGGCATTGGCGGCGCAACCTATGCCGTGGTGGAATATCACGGGCTGGCATGGCGCTGCCCCTGCCCGGACGGCAAACTATCGCCAGCATGGCCGTGGAACTGGGCGCAAAGGCAGGCATTTTCCCGCCGGTTGGCCCGGCTGCCAGCCGTTGGGATGTGCCGAAATGGCTCTTTGTGGATTCGGAAGCGGCGTATGCACGCACGATAACCATTGACCTGGATACGCTGGAGCCGCAGGTGGCCGTGCCGCACGCGGTGGACAATGTGGTGGATGTGTCGGCGGTGGCCGGACAGCGGGTAGATGTGGTCTTTTTGGGGACGTGTACAAACGGCCGTTACGAGGATATGCGGACGGCGGCTGAAGTGCTAAACGGCCGTCGCGTGGCTGACCATGTGCGCTTTTTGGTAACACCCGCCTCCAATCGGGAAATGCAGCGGGCTATAGCCGACGGCACAGCGGCGGCATTGGTGGCGGCGGGTGCTGTCCTCACCTCGCCGGGGTGCGGGGCGTGTATGGGGCGGCACATGGGCACATTGGGCGATGGCGATGTATGCCTGTCCACTGGCAATCGTAACTTCAAGGGGCGCATGGGTGCGCCCACTTCGCAAATTTATCTGGCTTCACCGGCGGTGGCGGCGGAAACGGCCGTTGCCGGGCGGATTGCAGCGCCGGTAGGGTGACAAGGTGAAGAGGTGACAAGGTGGTGGGAAGATGAGCAAGGAGCGCAGCACACCTGCACACCTGCCACCCCGCAAAGGAGAAACAACATGCCAATCATTTGGAAATTCGGTTCAGATGTTGATACAGACCAGATTGTGCCGGGGCGGTATGCGCCTTACATGCGTCCGGGTGAGGATGTAGGAAATGCGGCGTTTATTGAAGCACGCCCGGATTTTAACCAGCAAGCCCAACCGGGTGACATCATTGTAGCGGCAGATAATTTTGGCTGTGGATCGTCGCGGGAGTATGCACCACTGGCGCTGAAGCGGCGGCAAATTGGGGCGATTATTGCCAACAGTTTTGCCCGTATCTTTTTTCGAAATGCGGTGAATTTGGGGATTCCTGTGTTTGTGGCGCCAGAGGTGGTGGCGGCCGTAACGGCCGGGGCCGTTGCCGATGGCGCAGAAGCATCGCTCGATTTGGCGGCAGGACGGCTGGTGGTGGGTGAGCAGGTATTTTCGCTGCCGCCCCTGCCCGACTTTGCGCAGGAAATTGTGACGGCGGGTGGTATTGTGGCGTATGTGCGGGAAAACGGCCGTTTTCCGGGAGAATAAAGTCTCCTGCATTTCGTTGTGGTTTACTGAACCTGGATAAACCAGAAAAGATTCCGGCATTCGTGTGGGTGCGTCCAAAAATGGTGTAAAGCCCGGTCTAAAACCGAAATGACCTTGATTAACCTTTCTCTGGTCATACACCAAAACTGAACGCACCCCCACTAAAATATTCATGTTGACAACTCCCTGACAGATCGCTTAAAATTACCCC
>CAZRIB010000386.1:0-4120 GCA_964600035.1 uncultured Ardenticatenaceae bacterium
CAAAAACTTGACAAGCATTATGTTTTGTTGTATTTTTACAACAATAACTATTGTTGTATTATCCCGCATTTTTTTATCGCATGAGTAAAGACGATCTGCTCGAAAACTACGCAGGTGTTGAAGAAGTCAGTCACCGCCTGAATATCCACCCGGAATCTGTTCGCCGCTTGATTCGGCAGGGCAAACTGCCCGCTATCAAATTCGGCAATAAGTGGCTGGTAGAAAAAGCAACACTGGAGCAGTACGCCAGTCGTTACGACCCCAGACCAGGGAACAAAGCAACATTACTGTAATGGATAGTTACCGGACATTGTGCTGGCAAAGGTCGCAAAAACAGCACACTCTCCGGTTTTTTTGACAAAGTGAAAGAGGGTAAACCCATGCAAAGAGCACCTGAATTAGAAAATATAGCAGTTATCCGGGTTGTTGGCGTTGGTGGTGGCGGTTGCAATGCCATCAATCGGATGGTTAGCGCTGGCGTCAGTGGTGTCGATTTTATTGCAGTCAACACAGACAACCAGGCGCTCATTGCATCGCAAGCCGACATTCGTGTGCGCATTGGCGACAAGCTAACACGCGGGCTGGGTGCAGGAGGTCATCCTGAGCAGGGCGAAAAAGCCGCACAAGAATCACTCGATGAACTGCGTGAAGTATTGGCCGGTTCAGACATGGTGTTTGTGACAGCCGGCATGGGCGGCGGCACAGGCACAGGCGCTGCACCCGTCATTGCCGAAACAGCCAAAGAACTGGGCGCATTAACCATTGGCGTGGTCACAAAGCCATTCTTGTTTGAAGGCAGTCACCGGGCACGCGCCGCCGAGCAGGGCATTGAAAAGCTCAAAGAAAAAGTAGACACCCTCATCATTATTCCCAATGATCGATTGCTGGAACTGACCGACAAGCGCATGTCGTTAACCGAATCTTTCCGCATGGCCGATGATGTCTTGCGGCAAGGCATTCAAGGCATCAGTGAATTAATTACCATTCCCGGCTTGATCAATCTCGACTTTGCCGATGTAAAAACCATCATGTCAGAAGGCGGATCGGCTTTGATGGCTGTGGGACACGGTGAAGGTGATGACCGGGCACGGTTGGCAGCGGAGCAGGCTATTAGCTCTCGCCTGCTGGATGTCACCATTGACGGTGCACGCGGTATTTTGTTCAACATTACGGGCGGCCCGGACTTAAGCCTGTATGAAGTGAATCAAGCGGCGGCCATTATTCGTGAAACAGCCCACCCGGATGCCAATATGATTTTTGGTGCGGTCATTGATGAGGATATGGGCGATGAGGTGCGGATTACAGTCATTGCCACCGGTTTTGAAAAAAACCCGTCTCGCCGCCAACTGCTGCAGCAGCGTTATGGCGGCGCAGGTAATACACAAAGCAGAACGGCACAGCCGGAAACGGCCGTACCTCCTCGTGAGCATGAATCCGTTTCTGTGCCGGCCGGCGAACCCAAGCGGGAAGAACCGGTACAGCCAAAATTCCGGCCAAACGACCTGGACATTCCGGCCTTTTTACGCCGCCGCAACTAATTTTGTTTCCCCTTGGTAAATAGCGCCCGCTGTTTGCCAAATCGACATCCCCTCTGCATATGCCCCCTGTTTCGCAGGACAGGGGGCATTATTTTTATCCCGGTTTTGTTATACTTGCCTCCATGACAGAGACGATGAAACGGCACAGCATGAAAAACACCCTGGAAACGGCCGAAAAGGCCGCCCGGGACGTAACCCATTTTCTGGAAACGTATTGGCCGCAAACGGTAAAGGTACACAATGTGGAAGATGACCCGGCTTACCGGGTGCATGATGTCGATTTGTTGTGGACGCTGGCAGAACACGGCCGTTTACGGGCTGTCCCCATCGAAATAAAAGGCGATACCTACGACAAGACCGGCAATTTCTTCTTTGAAACAATTAGCAACGAAAGCAAAGGGACAAAAGGCTGCTTTTTATACACCGCTGCTGTCTGGCTCTTTTACTACTTTGTCAACACCGGGCGGCTCTACTGCCTGCCAATGGACAAAACCCGTCCCTGGTTTATCCACAACGACGACCGCTTTAGGGAAGCACGCACCAGCACCCCCGCAGGAGAGGGCCATTACGTCACAGTGGGCAAAATTGTCCCGATTGCCGAAGTACTGTCAGACGTGCCGGGTGTACTGGTCTACCAAAAGCATGGAAACCAATGGCAGCGTGTCCCTTTAGCAGATGCCCTCGCCCACGCCAACAGCCTGAAAAAACGCCCCAAAACAAGCCATTGATTACTGCCGTTGGCTGTTAGCTGTTGGCTGGTAGCTGTTACCTTCCCCTAAGGCACATACACATCAAACACAGATGCGTTGTTGGTGACGATGGGGGCTGTCTCTCCGTCAACTGTACCGGCACGCAGTGTCCAGGCGTTGTTAGCCCCAGTCACCACAAGGTAGCTGGTGCTGGTCAGCCATCTGGCTTCCAGGGCAGATTCGCCAGCAGGCAGGGGAATTTGTACGGCCGTTCCGCCGCCAACCTGCCCCACAGCCACATACCCGGCATCGGCATAAATAAATCGGTTTTCATCAGGACTCCACGCCAGGAAGGTCAGCCGTTCTCCCGAAGCAGCCGGTGTCATGTTACGGCCGTTCCCCTCCCCCACCTGCAATGTCGGCATTGCGCCATCCAACGGCATCAGCACATGCGCCAGGCGGCTGCCCATTGGCGACCAATGCGCTGTTTCAAAGAGAACCAACCCATCCAACGAGCCAATCCGTTCCGCTGCACCATCAACCGGCACACGCCACAACGCCGACGGGTCTCCAGAAAACGGCTCCGGCCCAGACACCGCCAGATACGCAGCCCCACCATCTGCCGTCCACTGTGGTATGGGATAAAATGCGTATTCACTGGCCGTATTGACAAAGTCAAACGTAAACATCAACTGGTAATCGCTGCCATCCAAATTGGCCCGATAAACCGCTTCGCTGCTGGCCAGCACAAGACGGCCTGTTGGCGAAACAGCAAAACGGCCGCCCGCATCCCCCGCCGCCAAAACAGGCGTTACCGTGCCGGACAAATCAACACGCCACAAATCTTCTTGCGAACCCGCTCCCGGCCCGGCCAGATTTACCACCACTGTGTTAAACAACAATCCAGAGCTGTCTGGCAGCCACGCCGCTTCATCAATCAGGGCGGCTGTGCTGTCCCCGCCGCCAGCCACCGGTATTTCTTCAGAACGTACCAACGTCCGGTTATCGCTGCCATCCAGGTTAATCACCCGCAGCTCATTGGCATCCAATGTGCCCACACGGTAGGCCACCTTTGTGCCGTCGGGCGAAATGAGGAGGCCGCGAATGTTGGGACTGATTACAACTTGCTGGGGTTCAGAAGCGGTGGGTGGAGATTGGCTGGTGTCTAATGTGGTACGCCAAATGGCATCGCCATCGCGGTAAACCAATATGGCCTGGTTGTCTGTAAAGACGTTGTTGGGGGCTTCGGGGCTGGTGCTGGCAACGGCCGTTGCTGTTGGTGCAGGCGTGGGCGTGGGCGGCGCAATGGCAACCGGCACACCGGCCACATTACTGGCCTGTGTGTACTGCGCCCCACCGGATACCCAACACTCATTGCCACTGGCCCGCGATGGACATTCAATCTTCCACCAGCCAGTCGTGGGGTCCTGGCCTAAAATAAGGACAGATTCGCCCTTAAACAAGAAGCCGTCACGGTCATAAATGACACCCGGACCAGTCCGTACATTAATATCGACCAGTGCAACCAAAGAAGGCAGGCCTGAATTTTCTGGGGTATTCTCTTCTGTCCCGGTGGACTCGCCGGGTAATGTGGCTGTTGGCGCAAGACCAACGGCTCCGTCGGTGCTAACAGTGGGAACGGCCGTTTCTCCCTGTTCCACAACCGGCGGCGGCAAAGGCACACCCGGTTCCGGCTCTCCGGCAAACGCATTACACGCCAATGAGACCAACCCCAACAAAACGAATGCAAATAAAACCGTCCGCTTACCCGACATAACACCATCTCCTCTGAAAATTACGAATTACGAATTACGAAGCTGTTCTTGCCACCTGCCACCTGCCACCTGCCACTTGCCACCTGCCACTTGCCACCTGCCACTTGCCACCTGCCAC
>CAZRIB010000387.1:0-4115 GCA_964600035.1 uncultured Ardenticatenaceae bacterium
CCCCCCCATCCTTCCCGCCCTTTGGCTACGGTGCGCCGATGATCACGGGCAGGTAAACGGATTGCCCGGTAACGGCCGTTGCCCCGCCCTGCCAAAAACCGCCAAGAATCACATAATCGCCCCCGTTCATCGTGCCCGCATCCGGCTGACCGGCCGTGCCCAGCAGCGCATAACTGCCGCCGCTGCTAACCCCGCCGCCGCCATCCACACTCCACCAGGTCAACGAAAAACTGCTGCCGCTTTGGGCCTGCACCCCCAACCCGGCCAAAGCCAACCCAACTGCCAACAGGCCAATCCATAAAAAGAGCCGCCATTTTTTCCTTTTCATCATGCGCTCCTTTTACCGCCGCCGTAAATACGGTTGGCAATACAAGTCAGAACAGTGAACAGCCTTCAGATCACTCCCAGAGTCATCATAATAGGCAAAAACGGGCAACCCATCCGCGCCAATCGTAACAGACGTGTGCTGTGGACTGCCGCTGACAACGGCACTGCTGCCTACACCAGCGCTGGTGCAAACAAGGTCCCGGCAAAATCCAACATAAACCCGATTGAGCGCGTCCACGACAAAGGTACTCAATGCCTGCCCGCCAGGCGTGACAGTTACCGAAAATCCCTGGAATTGAAAGCCGTGGTTGGCCATAGCAAGCAGTGTAGTCGTGGTTGCTGTAGAGCAGGTACTGTTGGTGCAATGGGCCAGCAAAGCCTGGGACGTTGAATTGGTCTGGTCTGCCTTGGCGTAGGCAATTACCGGATAACCATCCATCAATGTCGCAATGGACGTCCACAAACCGACATCTTCTTCCTCGCCGCTAAACAAGTCCGTCCCGTCTACTGTGTTAATGGTGGGGCTGTTGCAGCTCATGTATGCACAGCGGGCCACTTTCAGGTTGCCATTGGTAGCGTCGTAATAGCTGATATAGGCATGTCCCTGGGGGCTGCGCACCACTGAGGAGTATTTGCCCACATCGCCGCCGCTGTCCACCGTCCAGACCGTGCTGTTGGTAGCGTTACAGATCAAGGCATTACAGGAAGCCACTTTCAGATTTCCGTTTGTGGCGTCGTAGTAGCTGATGAAGGCGTAGCCCTCGCCATTGGTAGTAATGGACGTCCACTGGCCTACGTCGCCCGTGACATCTATTGCATTATAGGAGTGACCCAGGCTGCAAGTAGGATCCATACAAAAAGCCAGTTTCAGGTTTCCGTTGGAGCGATCATAGTAGCTGATGACTGGATTGCCGTCTCTGCCGATAGTAATAGAAGAGTATTCACCCACAATGCCGTTGCTGTCTATCGTCCTCTGTGTGCCGCTGGAACAACTCATGTCGTTGCAATGAAACAGTTCCAGGTCGCCATTGGTCGCATCGTAATAACTGATGATGGGCAGGCCGTCCAGGCCGATAATGATGGACGGGTATTGGCCGATTGTCCCCGTGCTGTGCAAGGTGGTGTTGACATGGCCGTTTTGGGGGAGTGCGGTAATGTCAAATTGTGTGCCGTTGAGGGCCAGGCCGTCCCCAGCGGTGTAGGTGGTGTTGTCGTCGCCATCATCTAGACCGGCCGGACGATTCTGGATGTCCGTCCAGGTGACACTGGTCAAACCATCGTCTGTGCCGTCGGCGAAACCGGCGGGAATGCCGGTCAGCCCGCTCCAGGGAGCGGTGGCGGCGTTTAGGGCGTAAGGGACGGCGGTAAGCGGCTGGCGGGGGGTGAGGGTGGTGTAGCTGCCGGTGCTGCTGCCGGGACGCACGCCTATTTCTAACCAGCGCGCGTCGCCGTTAAACGCGCTGCTGCCAAAATCCAGCTCTACGGTGAAGATGCCGTCGCTTACCGTTACGTCGTCTACAGCCAGGGGGCCACCGGCCGATGCACCGCCGCTGACGGCGTCGTACAGTTGGAATTGAAAGTCGTAAACGCTGGTGGCCGGGCTGCCGCCATCTTGCAACTGCCCCTGGTAGGTGAAGGATGTGCCGAGAACGGCGGCGTTTTCCTGTGCTGCACTGGGGGCGTCTTGCGCTAAAAGACGCCCGCTCAAGCCTATACCCACCAAAAGAGCCATTAACATTAAAGCTGCTGTCCAGGTTTTTTTGTACATATGCTGCCTCCTATGCAGGGTGTTGGAGACCTGTCCGGTTGGGTAGGCTTGTCAGGTCTCAGCCAATTGGTTTGCTGCATTTTAGAAGGCGAGTGTCGTTTGATTCTCGTTAGTTGGTAGGAGCAGGATACTATTGTGACATTGTGTGGTGTTGGTGGTGTGCAGGTGCTGGTGATGGTGGGTGGGGGAGATTTTGGCCAGACTGAATAGGGCGAGTGGCAAGATTAATGATTGAAGATTGAAGAATTCCCTGCTTCAATCATTAATCATCAATCTTAAATCTTCGTTCCACAAAACGGCCGTTTCTCCCTACCAAGACACCCAATTTCCGCTAAAATAGCCCCCATGACCACACCAGAAGCCCTCGCCCGCCAAAACATTGACCACCAACTGGCCACCTGCGGCTGGATCGTGCAAGACCGCGCTCAAATGAACCTTTACGCCGGCCGCGGCGTCGCCGTGCGCGAATTTCCCTTGCAAACCGGCTTTGCCGACTACCTGCTCTTTGTAGACCGCAAAGCCGTGGGCGTAGTGGAAGCCAAAAAGGAAGGCGTCACCCTGTCCGCCGTGGCCGACCAGGCCGCCCGCTACTCCGAAGGGCTGCCGTCCAACATCCCCCATGTCACCCTGCCGCTCCCCTTTTTGTACGAATCCACCGGGCGGGAAACCTATTTCCGCGATGAACGCGACCCCAACCCCCGTTCCCGGCGCATCTTCACCTTTCACCGCCCGGAAACGCTGGCGGAATGGCTGGCCGCCGGTGGCGTAGGGGCGGGTCTGAGACCCGCCCCTACCGGCCCCGCCCCTACAACCGGACCCGCCCCTACATTACGGGCGCGGCTGGCTGCCCTGCCTACCGCCCACCCGCTGAACGAAAACGGCCTGTGGCCGCCGCAAATCACCGCCATCCGCAACCTAGAAGCGTCGCTGGCGCAGGACAAGCCCCGCGCCCTCATCCAGATGGCGACCGGCGCGGGCAAAACGTTCACGGCCGTTAACTTCACCTACCGCCTCATCAAATTTGCCAAAGCGCACCGTGTTCTCTTCCTGGTAGACCGCAACAACCTGGGGCGGCAGGCGTTCCGCGAATTTGACCAGTTTGTCACCCCCGACGACGGCCGTAAATTCACCGAACTGTACAACGTCCAACACCTGCAAAGCAACGCCCTCGACCACGTCAGCAAAGTCCACATCACCACCATCCAGCGCCTCTTTTCCATGCTCTCCGGCGAAGCCGAATTCGACCCGGCCAACGAAGAACGTTCCCTCTTTGAATTGGGCGGCGTGCTGGACCAACAGCCGCCCAAAGAGGTGCAGTACAACCCCTACCTGCCCATCGAATATTACGACTTCATCATCATTGACGAATGCCACCGCTCCATCTACAACCTGTGGCGGCAGGTGCTGGACTATTTCGATGCCTACCTTATCGGCCTCACCGCCACGCCGTCCAAGCACACCTTTGCCTTTTTCAACCAGAATCTGGTGATGGAATACGGCCGTCCCCAGGCCGTGGCCGATGGCGTCAACGTAGACGGCGAGGTCTACCGCATCCGTACCGAAATCACCGAAAAAGGCAGCACCATCCAGGCCGGGTACGTCGTCCCCGTGCGCGACCGGCTCACCCGCGCCCAACGCTGGCAGCAGCTCGACGACGACCTGCCCTACACCGCCGGCGAACTGGACCGCAAAGTCGTTGCCAAAGACCAGATACGCACCGTCATCCGTACCTTCCGCGACAAGCTGTTCACCGACATCTTCCTCGGCCGCAGCGAAGTGCCCAAAACCCTCATCTTTGCCAAAGACGACAACCACGCCGAAGAAATCGTCCACATCGTGCGTGAAGAATTTGGCAAAGGGGATGCCTTCTGCCAGAAAATCACCTACCGCAGCGACGGCGCGCCCGAATCCCTGATCAGCGCCTTCCGCAACAGCTACCATCCCCGCATCGCCGTCACCGTGGACATGATCGCCACCGGCACCGACGTCAAGCCGCTGGAAATCCTGCTCTTCATGCGGC
>CAZRIB010000388.1:0-4103 GCA_964600035.1 uncultured Ardenticatenaceae bacterium
TCTCAACTGGTTAATAAATGTCAGGATTGCGGTAGGGGTTTAATCGGCGGAAACAAGTTTTGCAAATTCAGCGTTAAAATGACGCACGGGCAAATTCTTACGTTGCAAAACTTTCTTGCGCCTTTTCTAAAACATAGGTTGCCAGTCCCAGGGCTTCCCGGGCATCATCCTGATTAGGCAGTCCATCTGGAAGAGCGCCCGGCAAGGCATCTGGATAGCGTGTTGGAATATAAAAACGATCCATCAATTGGATGTCAAACGTCTTTTCTGCAAATAACGGTGTGGGCAGCAGCGGCAAAAGGTCCCCCAGTTTATGGGTTCTTGGCGGTTGAATTCCATTATCTGCCAACAGGCCTTTGACAACTTTCTCGACACATTGCTGGCTGTGAAAGCACACCTGGTTATAAATTGCCGCTTCAAAAGCCAACTCAGCCATCCGTAAATCCTCAATGGCAAAATTTAGCCAGCGTTTACCCTGTATACTCATATAGTAGCTTCCCTTTTTCCAGAACCTCTTTCATAATGAACGGCCGTTCCCGGCTGAGTTGCTCAAATTCTTCAGGGGTGTAAATTAAAATGTCGATACCCACTTTAGGTTTTAGCAACCGCATCGCTGCCTTACTGCGCTCCAGAAAACGCCCTTCAGTTTCAGCCAGAACAATCAAATCCAGGTCTGACCAGGGAGTTACCTCTCCACTTGCCATTGAACCAAACAAGTAAATCCGGCTAGGCTTGTAGTGCTTGACAAGCAAGTCAAGATAACGCGCAAGCTCGGTTTTCAAAAGTTCGTGCCGCTCAACTTCTGCTGTCAAATTGAGGCTGATTTTCACATTTGAACTGTTCATCATTTTTCCCTTCTCAACATTATAACAATTTTCTGACAAAATTCTGGATTACCCGATCTATTTGCATTGTTACGACAAACTCTGATAAAAAAATGATGCTGAATTATATTTTTATGGCAATACGGCCGTTCGGCCAGGGGCAGGTCACTGGCAGGCAGGGTGATGTGGATGGTCACAGCCTGTCCGGCCAGCGGGTCGATAACAGAAAGGGATGTTGGCATAAAGCACCTCCTTGGCATATGAAAAAACCGCAGCCTGTTCACAGTCTGCGGTTCTCAACTGGTTAATAAATGTCAGGATTGCGGTAGGGGTTTAATCGGCGGAAACAGGTATATCTGTCCGGGAGGTAACAGCAGCCAGCATCCTGCTGAGTGCGCCGTCAAGGAGACGGTGATGCGTTTCAATCTCCTGCTGTAAATCTGCAAGCGTGGCTGGTTCAACGGCATCCGGCTGCAGACGTATGTCGATATATTCCGGCCCATAACCACGGAAGATATTACGGACAGTCTGCACCTGAAGAACAGACAAATTGCCATTTGCGTCGTAATGAGTTTCCAGAACAACGCCATGCCAGTTATGTATTTTGACAATGCTGCCTGCTGTTATTTTTGCATTTGGTACCATAAGATAATTATCTCCTCAGCCAATTGCATTGCTTCATTTGTGCCGTGTGTTCGGAACCCGTGACGGTTTAAACATGCCATCAAAATCCAATGGTCGCCACTGCCGGAATGTGTATCAAGCGCTCTGTCTAAATGGGCTTGTATATCCCAAATATCTGCATCAGTAAGCCTTTCTACAAATTGTTTGTCAACTTTCACCTGACCTCCAGTATAACACGATTCCAGATAAACATTCTGCCTAAGTTTCAGACGACCTTGCACGTTTGCCATTGGTCATGCGCTTTCTTCCTCCATGCGCCACGGCCGTTCCGCCACTGTAACAAACTGCATGCCCTGTCCATTGACCGGCAGGCTAAACGTCTTCCCTTGTGCCCGCTGCCACTCTGTGTGCGCCCAGATAAAGAGCGTAAACATCTGGGCATCGCTCAACTCGCCGCTTTGGGCCGCCAGTTGTTCCTGAAACCAGCCGCTGTAATTTTCATTGCTCCCCATTGGCCGCCCGGTGAGAAACGCAAAGGCGCTGCGGTCACTGCCATGCCGGTTGGCAGCTTTGACAAGCTGCAAGATTTGGGCGTTCAACCAGTCTCGCGGCATCCCCGGCGGCTCCGGATGGGGTGGAATCAGGTCATGCCACGGCTGGCTGGGGGCAAACTGACGGCAAACAGGAACCTGACGGCCGTTTTCCCCTTCTGCGGTCAGCACGGTGAAAGTCACATTGCGCAGCCGCCCTGCCCAGGCACAGTGGGGCACGCTGTCGTCCTTTGTCGGACTGCTGTCCAGCCGGTGGCGGCAGCTGCCGCAGGGCGTGGCAAAGGGATGGCTGGCCGTCATCTGTTCGTGCTGCTGCATGAAGGCGGCAATCCGGGTACGCTGCCGGGCAACCGGCGAGGGGGATGTGGCCTGGGGAGACGCTGCGACCGTCTGTGCTGGCTCTGCGGAGTCGCTGTCAGGCTCTGCGGCTTCCTCTTCTATCTGTTCCCGGGCGGCCTGTGCCTGCCAGGCGGCGAGCAGGTCGTCATAGCCCCTCACCCGATACGCCCCCTCCTGATTCACCACACCCGGATGCTCGCTCCATTCCCAAGGTACGCGCACGTCGAAACTGTCGTTTGGCGCCAGACCGTGCAGGCAGCGGCTGGCTTGCTGACCAATCCGGCAGGGCATTCCCAGCGGCCCGCCCTGTCCCTGTGACAGGTCTGTCCGCAGCGGCTGCCGGGGCAGTTGGCCAATGGGGCAGGTTTCGCAGCTTACTTCGGTGAGGAGGTACGCGACCACGGCCGTCCAGTGAATACGGCCGTCAATGAAATACGTATCCCCACCCAGCGCCTGAAACCACAACGTCAGCTTCTCCTGGCTGCGCCATGGCTCATCGTGAACATGGCGGTAGATGAGCATGGCCGCGGCTGCCCAGGCATCTTCAGGATACGCCTCGACAACCTGCTTCCACAATGTCACCAGCGCCCGGGCAATGTTGCGCTGTGACTGGTGCTTGACCATCAGGGGCAGCTGCAAGCCCGGCCACTGCTTGAGCGTCGTCGCACATTCCCGGATGGCTTTGGCCGTCAACCTGCCCGGCTCATTGGCCAGAATGAAGCGCGTAAGGCCGGTGCGCTTTGGTTCCGGCACACTGGCCACGGCCGCCGCCACGCTCATGGGCAGGTCGCCTGCGGCAATGCGCTGTGCCAGTTCCGGCGGCATTTCGGCAAGTGCCAGATGGTTGCGTACGTAGTTGGCATGCTGACCGACATTGCGGGCAATCTCTTCCGGAGCCGCGCCGGCTGCCACGGCCTGGCGGAAGCTGTGGGCCACGCCCAGTGCGTCCGGTTTCTCGCCGCCGTAATTGGCCGCGTGCAGGGCCAATATCTGCGCCTTCTGGCTGCCGGTAAAGGGCACAAACGGGATTTCCACATCGCCGTAGCGGGCCAGCAGGTCACGAACGGCCGTTTCCAGGGAACCCGATGCAGCGGTTTGTTCGGCCAGCACATTTCTGGCTGTTTCGATGGTGACCGCCTCATCCGGGTTGTCTTGGACCCAATCTTGCAGGGCCAGGGCAAACAACTGGGCCATGTGGCGGCGGTGACCGCTGACGATGTGGTAGCCTTCGCCATTGGCTGCTGCCACAATGGGCTGCCAGGCATCCAGCCCTCTTTCATACAGCTGCAAGGTCAGGGTGGCCAGGGCATCCGGGTCATGGGTGGTGCGCATTTGGGCGGGATGGGTCTTGAGTTGGTTCAGACGGACAACAGACATGGTAAAAGTCTCCTTTTGGGGGTTCGTATTCGTCGGTTGACAAAATGGTGGTTTGCAGCCGGTTGGCTTCGGTAATCGTCCAGATATGGGCAGACAGAGGTGGGCACATAAATGTGGGCACATTTATGTGGGCAGAGTTGTTCCGGCGCAAAGAGAAAGGGGTATCAGCCAGGTGTATACAAGGCATATATAATAGGAAAGGAGCAGCTTCTGACCTTGGGGACGGGCTGTCAGGGAAAACAAAAAAGCGGCCACTGCATCTGTGACCGCCTGCGGTGTATCTGGTTTAATTCACCCCATTGGCGCGGTTACGCGCCGCGGAGGGGAACCGGGCCAGAGTGGGGGCATAGTAACGGCCGTTGTAATAGTACAGGCCAATGTCCATGTT
>CAZRIB010000389.1:0-4081 GCA_964600035.1 uncultured Ardenticatenaceae bacterium
CGCAGAGGTCTCGCAGAGTTTCACAGAGTAAAGAAGAAAATCTCTTTATTCTCTGAGTAACTTTGTGGTTCTCCGGGCTGCTCTGTGTTCCTGCTGTATAGTTATCAATGATGAATCATTCTGTACACGGCCGTTGTCTGTTTTGCCGTTTCCTCCCAGGTGAACTTTTTCGCCTGTTGTAATGCCCGTTTTTGCAGCTCTGCCCGCAGTGCTTCCTCATTGAGCAGGGTGATGATGCTTTGGGCAATTTCCTCTGTGCTGGCGGGGTTGAAATAGACGGCCGCATCCCCGCCTACTTCTGGCAAACTGGATTGGTTACTGCAAGTAACGGCCGTTCCGCACGCCATGGCCTCAATCACCGGCAGGCCAAACCCTTCATACAACGTGGGAAAAACAAATAACTGTGCCCGGCTGTAAAGGATGGGCAGTTCCGTTTCTGTAACCGGGCCAATAAAGTGAACGGCCGTTTCCAGTCCCACTTTCTCCGCCCATGCCTTTGGCTGCGGGTAGTGATTATCCCAGGCACCGGCAATCACCAGCACCACATCCCGGTAGTGCTGGTGAACCGTCTGCCAGGCCTGCACCAGCCGTACCAGATTTTTGTGCGGCTTGTTGCTGCCCACGTAGAGGACATATTTTTCGGGAAGCGGCCGTTTTATGGACGCATTGGGCATGGGTTGAAAGTGCGGCGCAGGGGCTAAGGGAACGGCCGTTATTTTGTCAGGCTGAACAGGATAAGCGGCCACAATGTCCTGCCGCGCTGCTTCAGAAATAGTGATGACATGACTGGCCGTATGCAGTGCCATCCTGGTAAAAAGCCGGAAAAAGAGCCGTGCCTTTGCGGAGGCAAGGGCGGGAAATTTTTGCGGAATTAAGTCATACAAGGTGACGACGGCAGGCACGCCGGGAAAGTAGGGCATGATGTAATAAGGGCTGTGATAAAGTGTGTGGCCGCGCAGCATCGGTGGAATCCGCCATTGTTGGGAAAGGCTGAATGGGGAAACGGCCGTGTCTGCTTCCGTCAGCAGGGTAAAATCATCATCCGGCGCAAGCTGGGCCGGTAAATGAGCCGCCAATTGGCGTACATAACGGCCAATACCGGGGAAATGCGGTGTCATATGGCGGCCATCAAGCACAATTCTCATCTATCAATCTCCAATTACGAATCTCCAATTACCAACTCGTAAATTTCCATCATTCGTGCTGCCTGCCTTTCTACAGAAAAGTCCTGCCGCCACCGCGTTTGTCCTGCTGTGCCCATTTTACCTGCCAGGGCTTTATCCATGAGCAGTTTCTTGATGGCGGTGGCAAGGGCATCTGTTTCGCCGGGAGGCACTAGCAGACCGGTGACATCCGGCTGGACGATTTCCAGCGCGCCGCCGATGGCACTGGCGACAACTGCTTTGCCCTGTGCCATTGCTTCCAGCAGCACGGTGGGCAGTCCTTCTGGTTGGGTGGCCGGATAAACGAAAACGGCCGTTTCTGCCAAAAAGCGCACCACATCCCGGCGGTGTCCAACCCATTGCAGCCGGTTATTTAGCGGGCTGGCCGCTGTTTTCTGGCGGATAGTTTGCGCGTAGTCAGTGTGTGCGGCTTCCTCGCCGCCGACCAGCACAAAAGCCGCTTTGGGAAAGGTGCTGGCAAGCTGATTGGCGGCTTCAATGAAGTGATGTGCGCCTTTGCCGGGAATAACCCGGCCAACGGCCGTAACCAACTGCATGTCCGGCGGCAGACCCAGTTCCGGTAGAAGCGGCGGGACGGGCAGTTGTTGGGGCGCAGGCAGCCCGTTGGGAATGACAACGCATTTGCCTGCCAGACCGTTTGGCTGGTAAAGGTCGCGCAGCCAGCCGGAAACAGTGACGACGCGGCGAGGGATGCCAGCCAGCAGGCGTACGAGCGGCGGGGGAAAGGTGTTGTCGTGAATCGTCCAGATGACGGGTGTATGGGTGAGCCAGCCTGCCAATGTACCGACGATGTGGGCGCGAACGGTGTTGGTGTGGATGATGGCGGCGTTGGTTTGGCGGATGAGCCGGGAAACGGCCGTAACGCTTTGCGCCAAATGGACAGGCAGCCGCCAGCGGGCGCGGTTTAGCGTGGCAAATGGCAGCAGGTAGCAGGGCAGTCCCATTGTTTGCAATCGGTCAGCAAGTGGGGAGCCGACGGCCGTGCCCACAACCGGGTGGAAGCGGCTGTGGTCCAGGTGGGTGATGAGATTGACCAGCACGGCTTCAGCGCCGCCCCAAACGGGTGCATGGTCGAGGTAAAGAATGGTTTTGGTCAACGGCTTTCTCCGGTGATTAAAGAATTAAAGATTGGAGATTGGAGATTGAGAGATTGGGAGATTGGGAGATTGGTCACCCTGTCATCCCGTCACCTTGTCATCCTGTCACCTTGTCATCCTGTCACCTTGTCACCCAATCACCCCATCACCCCGTCACCTTGTCATCTCGCAACCCCGCCATGTGTATGGCTTGCAAAAAGGCGGCGGCGGCATTTTGTACATTGTAAGGCTTAATGAGTTCCTGTGACAGTTTGCCCATCACTTGCCGGAGCGGTTTGTTGGCGAGTAGCTCGTCCATTGCATGGGTCAGGGCTGGGACATTTTCGGCAGGCACGACACGGCCGTTTCCCTTCACCAAATCAGCCGCGCAGCCCGCCGCATCTGTCACCACAACCGGCAGACCAAACGCCATTGCCTCATTCACCACCAGCCCCCAAGGGTCATGCCGGGTCGGCAGCACAAACAAATCGGCGGCTGCATACCAACTGCTTTTTTCTGCGCCATCCAGATGGCCGGTAAAGTGAATGTTGGGCTGATTGGCGGCCATTTGTGTCAGTTGCGGCCGTTCCGGGCCATCACCGACAATGGCGAGTTGGGCGGGTTGGGTCAGACGTTGAAAGGCTCGAATCAGCAGGTCGAACCCTTTGCGCCGGGTCAGGTAGCCCACTGCCAGAATGAGGGGCGCGGCGTTCAGACCAAGCTGCTGGCGGGTGCGGCTGGGGGGCGGAAGCTGCTCCGGTGGAATGACTTGCCAGCCCTGTACAATGCGGCTGGTCGGTGCGCCGCGTGCTTCCAAAAAGGCCTGGGCGCGGCTGCCATAAGCCAAAAAAGCGTCTGTGTGCCGGTAGAGCCAGCGGCGGTAGGCGCTGCTGGCCGGATGGCCTTTGGCGTAGGGGGTGTCGATGGCTTCTGACCAGAGGATGAATGGCTTGCGCTGGCGGCGGGCGGCGCGGCAGGCTGTTGTGACGGCGAGCAGGTCGGTGAAATTTTCTCCGGCGATGTAGATGTCTGCGGGGTGGCGGGTGAGGTAACGGCCGTAACCTGGATTCCACGTAAATTCGATGCCCGGCAGACGGATGGAGCGGTAAGGCAGGGCATGGCTTGTTACATGGGAAGGCAGTGGTGCGGCTTGCCACTGCCGGTCGCTGGCGGCGGCGCGGCCAAAGCAAACCGTTAAGGTGACGTGCTTGCCTAATTCTGCAAAAACTGGCAGCCGGTAGGGGGCGGGCAGGTTGGTGAGGAGGTGAACACGGGTCATGGGGCGGGCAGGTAGACGGTGGTTTGCCATTGGCACGCCGGGCAGATGGCTTGCTGGTTTTGAATGGTGATGTTGGTTTGGTGGCACTGGGGGCATTGGAGCAGGTCTGCCAGGTTGAACGGCCGTTTCCGCTGCCGTTGTTTTAGCTGGCGGCGGTGTTGTTGTTGGCGCAGGGGGCGGGTGATGATGTAGACGGCCGTTTCTGCCAAATTGCGTACCAGTCCGAAAATTTGTTGGGATTTGGGCCTGTGTTGCACCCAGGTGCGTGCCAGTTCTTCTGTCCAGACAGCGCCCTGGTTGTGTTCCGGCAGGGGGTGGATGTGGTAGGTTAACGGCCGTTGCCACACATGCCGCACATAAAACACGTCCCGGTACGCCTTGATCAGCAGGCCATACTCCAGGCTGTTTGCCCCCATCTCCTCCAAAATTGTGGCTGGAGGCTGGTGGCACAGCGCAGTTGGCTTGGGCATTAAATGGAGCGTGCTGCCTTGTTTGGTGAGCAGCCAATGGTGGTACGGCCGAATCGGGTGCAGATATTCCCA
>CAZRIB010000390.1:0-4079 GCA_964600035.1 uncultured Ardenticatenaceae bacterium
CAAATAACACATCCCCCTTTCAAACCGGTACACCTTGTTTTACAATGAACAAAGAAACAACAACTTACAACAAAACAACCCGGTACTGCGTAAATAAAGGCAAGCCTAACAAACAAGGAGATTCATAAATGGCCTCACTGCTAGAAAAAACCCAAACCCTCATTCAAGCCAATCTGCACGCCTTGGTAGACAAAGCTTTGGAACAAAACTCCGTAGCTGTCATGAAACAATACATTCGCGATGCAGAAAACAATCTGGAAGAGCTGGAAGATGCCGCTGCAACCGTTGGCGGAGAAGTAAAAACGCTGGAACGCAAATACAAAGAATACAAAAAGAAAGCCGACCAGCTCGACAAAAATATCGACGCCCTCATTATGCAAGGCAAAACCGACCTGGCCAGAGCTGCCCAAAATGAACTCAACTCCACCCGGCGGCTCCAGGAACAGTACCACGAACAGTGGGTGCGCCAGCAGCGAGAATATGAAGCACTGCTCAACGCCCGCATCAAGCTCCAGGCCAAACTCAAGACCATTCGCCAGGAGCAAAAAGAAATGGAAGCCCTGCTCAGATTGGCCAAGTCGAAAGAAGTCACAGTCAAAGCCATCAAAAGTCTGGACGACCTGATGGGTGTTGGCGATGGCGATATTGCCCGGCTTAGTGAATCGATTCGGACACGGCTGGATAAGGCCAGCGCATATAGCGAAATGTACGCCAGCAGTCTGGATAACCAGATGGATGAAGCACTCGGTGCTGCCGAAATTGATTTGCAGTTGGAAGAGCGGAAACGCCGTCTTGGCCTGGCTGAACCGCCTGAATTGGCGTTTGATGATGATGAAGAGGAAGCCGCTGCTTCTGAATAAGTCGTTGTTTGTTACCTTTTTCAGGGCAGGGTTGGCAATGGGCTAATTCTGCCCTGTTTTTTTGACTGTGATGGATGAACAACAAATTGACAGCCGGTTGAAGGAAGGCATTGCTGCCTTGAAAGCTGGTGATAAAGCAAAAGCACGTGCATTGTTGATGGCTGTTCTGGAAGAAAATGAACGGCATGAACAGGCCTGGCTTTGGCTAAGTGGTGCGGTGGATTCTGTGGAAGAGCGCCAGATTTGCCTGGAAAATGTTTTGACGATTAATCCGCATAATGAACAGGCAAAACGCGGACTGCTCAAGCTGCAAACGGATACTCCGGAAACGGCCGTCATCCACACCCAACGCCAGCCCCTTTCACCGGCATCTGCCATTTTGCACCCAGACCGTTACGAACCCAAAGCGGAAAAACGCACCATTGTGCCACCACCGCCAGAGCAAGTGGCATACACCACCACATCCCAATTTGATGATGTGTGGACACGTAACGACGACATTTGTGCCTACTGCGCCCAAGTTGTGCCAGAAATGGCCACAAAATGCCCAGGCTGCAAACGGCCGTTAATCCAGGCACAATACCGCTACCCCAAACCCAGCGTCAGCCTCCACCTCTACTGGGTCATCCTCGTCGCCGCCGGACAGCTATTCCTGCTCAAAGCCATTTTCTATATCATCGTCGAAAAATCCACCCTGCCCGTCCTCACAAACGGCGCCCTCATCGTCCTCTTTCTCATATTAGGCGCCGGCATTTACTTCCGGCAGTTGTGGGCCTATTACCTGTCGCTCCTGCTCCTGAGTGCACTTTTCCTGATAACCCTGATCACCTTCCTTTCCCCTCTCGATTTATCGTCTTTGGGTGTCATGCAGCTAGACCCAGCCATCAGCCGGGTAGCCGGTTCACTCATCTACGGTTTTGCCACCTTTTTAGACATCTTTTTGTTTACCACCATCACCATTGGCCTGATTTTGGGTGTCATTCGGGTAGGACCAGATTTTGAGCAAACAAAGGTCAAGTTATTGGCAGCCGTTGTCAAGGGGTTGGCAACAGCCGCAGATTACAGCGTGATGGCACACCAACTGTCAGAACGGGGGTTATGGGCATCGGCTGTGCTGCATTGGCAGCGTGCCGCCGCCAAAGAACCTACCAATTGGCTGCATCAACGTAATTTGGCAGCCGCTTATGCCCGGCTGGGATTTTACGAACGTGCCCTGGATGCGTTACAATCAGCAGCAAAATTCGTCTCAAACCCGCAAAGTCAAGAAGAAATAGAACAGTTAATAACGGCCGTATCGCAGCAAGCAGCCCGGTAACGGCCGTACCAACAACCATGACAAACCAAAAACACCGCACACTAAAAGAACGAGTTGGCCGCGCCATCATCCAGGAATCCATCTTTCGCATCGAAAGCGCCATCATCATCGCCATCACCCTGCTCGCCAGCGCCTTCCTGCCCAACATCGTCCCATTCATCCCCTGGTGGGGATGGCTGCTCTTCGGCCTCATCAGCGAAAGCGTCCTCATCTACAGCAGCCTCACCGACCCGGAATTTGGCAAACAAGTCGCCAGCAAACTGCTCCACCAGGAATTCAAACCAGAACGCCTGCGAGACAAAGAACTGCAAGCCAAAATCAACAAAGCCTTAGACTATCGCAGCCGCATCGAACAAGCAGTCCGTGAGCAGGACAATTCATTAATAAAAGACGAATTTACCCAAACGGCCGAACAAATGGATGAATGGCTGGAAAACATTTACGACCTGGCCCGACGCATAGACCGCTACCGCAGCGAACGCAAAGTCTTACTGCGTGATCGGGAGCAAGCCATACAGCGGCTGGCAAATTTACGCCAAAAATTAGCCGAGGAAACAGATGACGGTGTAAAAAAGCAAATCACCATCTCCATCAACGGCACAGAACGCCAGCTAGACACCCTGGAACGGCTGGACAACACCATTGAACGGGCAGAATTACAGCTAGAAAACTCCCTGACAAACCTGGGCACAATCTACTCACAAACCATGCTGGTTAATGTAAAGGATATAGACAGCGGACGGGCGCGTCGTCTGCGGCAGGAAATTTCAGAAGAAGTGGTGGAATTGAATGATATTCTATTAGCAATGGATGAAGTGTATCAAAATGAATCACACGAATTGGCATCATAGGTTGCAAAAACCCCCGGCCTCTGATAACATCGCCGGTCGCAATCATTATCATAAATGGAGATGTAAACAGCTATGAAAGTGCTGCTTAAACAAGACGTAGAAAATTTAGGTTATGCTGGTGAAGTTCACAAGGTAGCTCCCGGTTTCGGCCGTAACTACCTCATTCCGCAAGGGTTGGCTGTGCTGGCCACCCCAGGCATGATGAAGCAAGCTGATGCCTGGCGCAAAAAGGCAGAAGCACGCCGTGCCCAACTGCGCGCCGAATACGAAGCATTGGCTGCCAAAATTCAGGATGTTACCCTGAAATTCACAGCCAAAGCTGGCAATACAGGCAAACTGTACGGTTCCATTACCACCTCCCAAATTGCAGACGAGCTAAATGCCGTCCTGGGCACAGACATCGACCGCCGCAAAGTTGGCACCGAGCCTCTGCGCCAATTGGGTGAACACAAAGTGGTGGTTCGCCTGAGCGGTGAATTCCAGCCAGAATTTACAGTCGTTATCGAATCTGAAGAAGGCGAGGAAGTGGTGATGGAAGAACCTGTCACGCCTGAAGATTTGGAAGACGACGTGGAAGAGGCTGTTGAAGAAGCCGTCGAGAGCGAGTAATTGAGCCGTTTTCGTGTCATGAACACGGCCGTTTCAAGTCACTGATTCCTGTCAGTGGCTTTTTTTCGGTATGGATGAACTAGGTCAAATTCTGCGTCAAGCCAGAGAAAACAAGGGGTTAACCCTTGCTCAGGCAGAAGATGCCACACGGATTAACGCCCGTTTCCTGGAAGCACTGGAAACGGGCGACTATACCGTTTTACCGACGCCGGTTCATGTGCGTGGCTTTTTACGCAATTACGCCCGTTTCCTCGGCCTGGATCCGGAACCCCTGCTGGAACGGTATCAACCAGCCCCTTTCCAAACATTGCCGCCAAACACGGTGACAGTGGTGGAACAAGGCAATCCCCCCACGCCAGACAAGCCGCTCAGCACACGCCTGGATCAACCCTTTTTTACGCCTGTCAATCTGGAAGTTACGCCCAATGCCAGCTCGCGCAGTGA
>CAZRIB010000391.1:0-4059 GCA_964600035.1 uncultured Ardenticatenaceae bacterium
GCCGTTTTTTCAATGATACCAATGATAATTCCCTAAATTTATAACGCACTGTGTTATAATGCTCTTTACCTGCATGATAACGCGCACTATAATCTTCTTATCTACTATCCTCAACAGGGGTTTCCCCGTACAAAAATGGAGAAAAAAGCGATGCGACTTGGAAAAGAATTGACAGGCAAGACAATCATCAGCATCACAGACGGCCGTTTATTGGGAACAGTCAAAGATGTCTACGTCAATGATGAATTGGTTTGGCTTATCGGGTTGCATGTGGGGAGCGAAGGATTCCTTAAACGGAAATCACTTGTCATTACACGCGAAAACGTCGTCGTCTTTGGCATTGATGCCATTTTGGTTAAAAACAGCGACGTAGTGCAAGATGCCGATGACATTGAAAACTTTGAAAGTTGGCTGCGCCTGGAAAAATTGCGGGGGCGGGAAGTAGATACGCCAGGCGGTACAAAAGTTGGCACCATCAGCGACATCATGTTGGACGAAGAAGGCAAAGTAACGGGCTTCACGCTGGCCAAAGTGTTTGTAGAAGGCCCCATTGCTGAAAAAGGGCAAATTCCACGCAGCACACTCATCGATACAGGTAACACAGATAAGGTGATGACCATTGACCTGCCTGAAGTGGAAAAACAGTTACAAGCCCAGGATAACGAAGCGTAATTTATCAACAGGCATTTTCTGCTCTGTACAGCGGGGAGTCCGCGTGAAGGGCAGTTTGTAAGAGTCTTATAAGCACATAAAGCACAAGGAGAAATTTCAATGAGTGTAATGAGTGCCAAAGAAACGGCCGTTAACAACGGCGTCAGCTTTCAACTAACCCCTGAACAGCGCGAAATTCAAATGCTTGCCCGCGAATTTGCCCGCAACGAAATCGCGCCTGCCGCCGAACATTACGACAAAACCCACGAATACCCCTGGCCAATTGTTAAAAAGGCACAGGAAATGGGCTTGACCACCATGAACATCCCCGAAAAATACAACGGTTTGGGGCTGACCATGTTCGAAGAGTGCCTGGTTTCCGAAGAACTTTCCTGGGGATGTTCCGGTATTAGCACCGCCATTGCGGTAAATGGCCTGGGTATGCTGCCGATTCTCATTGCAGGCACAGAAGAACAGAAGATGACATACGGCACACGCATGGCCGAAGGGGCATTGGCTGCTTACTGTGTTACTGAACCAGAAGCCGGTTCCGATGTGTCCGGCATTGCCACAACGGCCGTTCGCGATGGCGATTACTACATCCTCAACGGCGGCAAAACATTTATCACCGGGGCTACCAACGCCAACTTCTACACCGTTCTTGCCTACACCAACCCGGAACTGCGCGGCACACCCAACCGCTACAAAGGCATGAGCTTCTTTGTTGTTGAGCGTGACATGGAAGGTGTCAGCGTAGGCAAGCCCTTTGACAAAATGGGACAGCACGCTTCAGACACAGCCGAAGTAATATTTGACAACGTGCGCGTGCCCGCCAGCAATCTGTTGGGTGAAGAAGGTCGCGGCTTCCTCTACGCCATGAACGTCTTTGACTTTAGCCGGCCTTCTGTGGCGGCTGGTGCAGTTGGTGTTGCCCAACGGGCACTGGACGAAGCCATCAAATATGCACGCGAACGCCACAGCATGGGGCGTCCCATTTGGCAGCACCAGGCCATTGGCCACATGATTGCCGACATGGCTATGCAGGTAGAAGCTGCCCGCTTGCTTGTGTGGAAGGCTGCCTGGGCTGTGGACAGCGGCGAACGTAACACAACAGCAGCCGCTTTTGCCAAAGCTTATGCCGCAGATATGGCCATGAAAGTTTGCACTGATGCGGTTCAGGTCTTTGGTGGTTATGGCTTCATGTCTGAATACCCCGTTGAAAAGTTGATGCGGGATGTGAAAATTTATCAGATTTACGAAGGAACCAGCCAAATTCAACGCAACATCATTGCCCGTGAATTGTTCCGTTAATTAACCTGTCGGCAGTCGTTTTGCCGAATAGTTGTTTTGTCCCATTTACTATATTGTCCTGGCAGGGTATGCTTCTTGTCAGGACACACAACTTTTTCTCCCTTGTGAAAGCTCCAGGACACCCCCTCCCCTGGAGCTTTCTCGTTGTTATGGGGCTGTGCTATAATGCAGCGCTATCTTAAAAACGGCCGTTTCTGGCCGGAGGGACTATATGCAGAGAACATCACAACAAGAAACGGCCGTGTCCGAACAACAGACAACACGCAGCTTAAAAGATTACATCGGTCTGGTGCTGCGCGGTATGGCCATGGGCGCGTCCGACATCGTTCCCGGTGTATCCGGCGGCACAATGGCCTTCATTCTGGGCATTTACGAAGAACTCATCGACTCTTTGAGAATGCTTGGCGACCCACACTTTTTGCAAGCCCTTTTTCGTTTTCGCATAAAAGAAATTTTTAACATTCTGAACTGGAAGTTTCTGGTTTCTGTGTTTAGCGGTATTTTGCTGGCCATATTAATTTTGTCACGTGGGTTAGAGTGGCTGCTTGTTAATGAGCCGGTTCTGCTGTGGAGCTTCTTTTTTGGTTTGGTGCTGGCTTCTGTTTTTGTGGTAGCCCGGCGCATAAAAAAATGGCAGCCGGAAATGGTTGTCGTCTTAATTGCCGGCATGGTAAGCGCGTATTTGCTGGTTGGGGCTGCACCGACACACACGCCCAATACGTGGTGGTTTTATATGTTAAGCGGGGCAGTTGCTATTTGTGCCATGATTTTGCCCGGCATTTCCGGTGCGTTTATCCTGGTGTTGTTGGGTAAATACCAGCATGTGTTAGCGGCCGTAAACAACCGGGATGTTGCAACAGTTGCTTTTGTGGCTGTTGGTGCGGTGATTGGGTTGGTCACGTTTGCCCAAATCCTGAACTGGTTATTTAAGCATTACCACGACATCACCGTTGCCGCCCTGACTGGGTTGATGGTTGGCAGCTTGCGAAAAGTTTGGCCCTGGAAGGTAGATATTGCCTGGCTCACAGATGACAAAGGCGAATTTGTGCTGAGCCATGGCGAACGAATTGTCACCGCGCAGCAAAATATCTTCCCTAATGTGGCTGCAAACATGAATGAATTTTTAACGGCCGTACTTTTGGCTGTCATTGGTTTGGGTGTCGTTTTATTATTGGAACGTTTAGCCCATCAGGAATGAGAATGAAATAACCTACAAAACTGAGATTGGAGATTAGAGATTGAAGACCAGTGTAATCTCTAATCTCCAGTCTCTAATCTCCTGTAAGTTATTAAATCTGCATTCCATAAAGAAAAATACACCCTTTCTGATACCGAAAGGGGGATTTGGGACAATGACATGGATGCAATTAGCTTTATTATTGATTTATTCTTACATTTGGATGAACACTTGAGTGAAGTCATTCGCAATTATGGCACACTCACCTATGCCTTCTTGTTTGTCGTTATTTTCATTGAAACCGGGCTGGTTGTCACACCTTTCTTGCCCGGTGATTCCCTGTTATTTGCAGCGGGCACATTCGCGGCATTAGGAGATTTGAACATAGTCTTTTTGATGTTCCTGTTGTTTGCCGCCGCCGTGTTAGGGGACACCGTTAATTATTGGATAGGCCACACAGTCGGGTTGAAAATTTTTGAAACAAAGAACCCCATCCTGAAAAAGGTGCTCAAAAAGGAATATCTGGAAAAGACCCAGAATTTTTATGCCAAGCATGGCGGGAAAACCATTTTGTTAGCACGATTTGTGCCGATTGTCCGCACATTTGCACCTTTTGTGGCTGGTGTGGGCACAATGAGTTACGGCCGTTTCATTGGTTACAACGTGCTTGGCGGCTTTCTCTGGACATTTGGATTTAGCTTGCTTGGCTACTTCTTCGGCAACATCCCCATCGTAAAAGCCAACTTTGAATTTGTCATACTCGGCATCATTTTTGTTTCCGTCCTGCCGATGTTTATTGAATACCTGCGCGGCCGTAAACAGGCCAGTCCAGATAGTACACCCGCTTAAACAACAAACGATGACTGCTCCGAAAAAAGCCACGAATTTTACGAATTTTTCTTTGCGTTCTTTGCGTGCTT
>CAZRIB010000392.1:0-4059 GCA_964600035.1 uncultured Ardenticatenaceae bacterium
GTCAAGATTACTGAAGGGGTAACGGCCGTCTCGTATAATGGCTGAAGAATGAAGACGAAAGAGTAAAGATTAAGGAATGAAGATTTAATAACTTACGGGAGATTAGAGACTGGAGATTAGAGATTACACCGGTCTCCAATCTCCAGTCTCTAATCTCCAATCTCAGTTTTGTAGGTTATTTCATTCTCGTTCCCAAGATTAAATTATTAACCTTTGACCCAAAAGGAGTGTATATGAAACGAAAAGGGAAAGTTTTGCTGGGCTGGTTTGTATTGGTTTGGGTGCTGGCTGCATGTAGTGGGCAGGAAACGGCCGCACCTGCTCCAGAAACGGCCGTGTCAGCCACAAGTCCCCCTGCCGAACCGGCCAGCCCAACAACCGCAGCCAGCCAGGCCGCCACGGTTACCGCACCAGAAGCCACCTCAACACCAGAACGTCTGCCTGCGGAGCGGTATGCAGACCTGGAAATTGTCTCTTTGCTGCCGCGCGACGCCATTCCGGCCATTGACAACCCGGAATTTTTAACGGCCGAAGAAGCAAATGGCTTTTACGACCCCGATGAATTAATTATTGGCGTGAAATTTAACGGGGAAGCAAGGGCGTATTCTGTGCCTTTTTTGAGCAACCATGAAATTGTAAATGATGAAGTTGGCGGCGTGAAAATCGCCGTTACCTGGTGACCGCTTTGCTTTACGGGCATCGTGTATGCCCGCGAAATTGAGGGACAGGAATATACCTTTGGTGTGTCTGGTAAATTGATTCGTAATGTGCTGGTGATGTATGACCGGCAAACAGAAAGTTTGTGGAGCCAGTTGTTGGGCGAAGCGGTTGACGGCCCGATGATTGGCACAAAGTTGACGTTTTTGCCTTCCTGGATGATGACGTGGGAAGAGTGGCGCACGCGCTACCCGGAGACGTTGGCATTGGATAAAAACGGCCGTCGTGGCAGCCGCGATGTCTATGACAGTTACTATGTATCTGGTGCGGCTGGCGTTATTGGCGAAACCCTGGACGATGATCGCTTGCCGACCAAGGCATTTGTTATTGGTGTGGAAGTCGGCGATGCGACGAAGGCCTACGACTTTGCCTCGCTGAGTGAACAGCCGGTGGTGAATGATGAAGTGGGCGGCGTGCCGGTTTTGGTGTGGTTTGATACCAGTTACAACACCGGTGTTGCCTACAGCCGTGTGGTAGATGGGCAAACGCTGACGTTTGAGCCTACGGATGACCCGCAGTTGATACAAGATGTGGAAACGGGTTCTGTTTGGGATGCGTTTCAGGGTGTGGCTGTTGAGGGGGCTTTGTCTGGAAAGGTTTTGCCGCGCGTGAAGTCTACGCGAAGTTTTTGGTTTGGCTGGAAGGATTTGCACCCGGATACGGCCGTGTTCGGGCAAGAGTAGGTTCAGTGATTGGAAAATAGAGATTAGAGATTCGAGATTAAAAAGACACCGCCAGATGTTGCCGGGGTTCCGGGCAATATCTGGCGGTTAAAAAGAATGTCTCACCCGCCCAGGGTTTTAACACAAATTAATGACGCTGCAAAGAAAACGGCCGTTTTTGCTGCTATTTGTCACTGTCAATTTGCTGAATGAAGAGGGTACGGCCGTCTCCCACATTCAACATCTCATCACCCGGCACACCCAACGTCATTAACTCATACCCCGTTGCTCGAAACACCTCATTGTTGCGATGATTTAGCAGCCGGTAAACGCCATCCACATTCAACTGCTTAAGCGGCCTGGCCGGAAAATAAGCCCCAAACAAATGACGGCCAACCACCACCGAATAAACCGCCTCTCGCCCATCTGGCGACACAAATTCCACCACAGAACGGCCAAACTCCTCCATACGCTCCAGCCGGTACAGGTTGCCATACTGCACAAGGTGGCGAATCTGTTTGTAAAAAGTGATAAATTCGGCGTACTCGGCCAATTCAGCCTTGTTTAACCGGTTCAGCGCAGCCCCAATGCCCAAGACCCCACGCATCGCCACGTGGAAGCGTGTCGTCAGGCGGCTCTCGCGTTGTGTCCAGACCTGCGGCGAATCCGTTACCCAGGCTTCCATCGTACAGGCCGGATAAGCCAGGCTAAACCCTTCCTGAATGTCCAACCGGTCAAAGGGATCTGTGTTGTCGCTCGGCCAAACCTGTTCGGCGCGGGCGAGCATACCCAGGTCTACCCGGCCGCCGCCGCCGGAACAACTTTGAAACGTGACGCGGGGATGGTTTTGCCGCAAACGGTCAATCAGATGATAGACCTGTTTGACGTGGGTTTGCCAGATACCTTTGCCAACGGCCGATCCCGGTTCGGTGGCATAGCGGTTCATATCCCATTTAATAAAGTCAATGTCATGTTCTGTGAGCAAATTGTTGAGAACATGAAAAATATGGTCAACGACTTCCGGGCGGCCAAAGTCGAGAATGAGCTGATTACGGGCTTCTGAACGCGGTCTACCGGGAAAGTGCAGCACCCACTCTGGATGTTGGCGGTACAGGTCTGAGTCTGGGTTAACCATTTCTGGCTCTACCCACAGGCCAAACTTCATGCCCAGTTTGTGGACTTCCTGGATGAGGGGCGTAAGGCCTTGGGGAAAGACATCCGGGCTGACGTACCAGTCTCCCAGCCCGGCGGTATCGCTGCGGCGGCCGCCAAACCAGCCATCGTCTACACAAAACAGTTCCACGCCGATAGAGGCGGCGATTTGTGCCAGTTCGAGCTGGCTTTCAAAGGAAAGGTTGAAGAGAGTGGCCTCCCAACTGTTGTAAAGGACGGGGCGGATGGGGTCTTTTTGTGGTGGGGCGGGCAGAATGTGTTGGCGGGTAAAGGCGTGCATGCGGCGGCTGGCGCCTCCCCAGCCGTTGGGGCTGACACCACACACCAGGGCGGGGGTCTTGTGTGTTTCGCCGGGAGCAAGGGTCAATTCGAAATCGAAGGGGTTGTAGCCGCCGTGTATGCGAATGTCGTAGGTGGGGGTGTGTTCGATGGTGATGCGCCAACTGCCGCTGTAGGCCAGTTGGCCAAAGTAGACGGTTCCGGTTTCTTTCCAGGCCTGGCCGGGGCGGTTGATGAGGAAGAAGGGGTTGCTGGTGTGGCCGGTGTTGAGGCCGCGTGTTTCCATGACGTAACTGCCGAAGGGGATGGCGTGGCGTTGGGTGATGAATTCGCGTGACCATGTGCCGGCGACGTTGGTGAGTTGGGTTGTGCCGTTGGGCAGGTGGAGGGTGGCGAAGCTGCATGTTTCGATGGTAACGGCCGTTTCTCCCAAATTTTCCAGTTCACACCAGCGCTCAATCACATCATATTCCGGTGTGACGCGGTAACACAGGGCAACCTGAAACGGGTGGACAGGGTCTGTCATGATAACTTTGAGTGTTTGGCGCGGCTGGCCGCTGCGAGTGGGCATGCCGTGGGTGGGGGACAGGCCGGGTTGGGCATTTGTGGTGATGGTGTGGCTGTGGTAGCGCAGGCGCACATCGCGGATGGGTAGGTGGGGGGCTGTGGCGGTGGGCAGGCTGTGGAAGTTGGCTTTGAGGGAGACGGCTTGCTGGTTGTTGTCGCCAAAGGTGTGGAGTTCGTCGTGGCGGGGTTTTTGGCGCAGTTCGCCTTGCCCCCAGTAGAAGAGGTTGAGCTGGGTGTTGCTGCCGGTGAGTACGGCCGTTTCCGGTGCTGCTGCCGGTCGTGGCCCCCAACCAAGATGCACGGCACGGCCGTCGCCGTCGATTTGGAAGGCGTAATAGCTGTTTGCCATAATGAGGTTAAATGTTTTGGTTTCCGGGTTGTAGTGAATCATCTGTTACCTTCTTGAAAATTACAAATTACGAATTACGGAATTACGAATAACGAATAACGAAAGTGTAACTTGTTTGATGATTGCCTGACAATCATTCTGTTCCTGTTACAATCATCGTGACTGGTTGAGTATTTTTGGGAGGCTATGAGATGCAGGTTGACCCGAATAACCCTGATTTTTGGGATGATAGTTATCGGTCTGACCGTTTTCCCTGGGATTTGGGGAAACCGAACCCTGTTTTTGAGCGTTTGCTGGCAGAAGGCGGGCTGA
>CAZRIB010000393.1:0-4057 GCA_964600035.1 uncultured Ardenticatenaceae bacterium
ATTTGATGTAGTTAGCAAACTCCTCCCAATCATTGCCTGCCCGTATCCTTTCCGCAGGTGACCCATCCCCCTTTTACCGGTACAATCGGCGCCCTATGACAGAGAGAAATTGGTTACGAGCAATTTTGACCGCTTTCCTGCTCATTGGGCTGTCCTATGCTTTGGTGACACCCGTTTTTGAGGCTTCGGATGAATTGTGGCACTACCCAATGGTGCGTCATTTAGCCGATGGCAACCCGCTGCCTGTGCAGGTGTTTGATCCGGCACTGGCCGGGCCTTGGAAGCAGGAAGCCAGCCAGCCCCCCCTGTATTACTATTTGGGAGCCGCGCTGACTTTTTGGATAGATACCAGCGACATGGAAAGCATACGTTGGGAAAATCCTCACGTGGACAACGGCTTGTTGACAGTTGATGGCAATAATAACCTGACCATCCATGACCCGGCTTGGTCGCCATGGCAGGGCACGTTGTTGGCTGTGCGTATTGTGCGGCTGTTCTCCGTGTTGTTGGGGATGGCAACCGTTTATTTAACTTATTTGTTGGCAAAAGAGGCTGCACCAGACCGAACGGAGTTGGTGTTGGGGGCAACGGCCGTTACTGCCTTTTTGCCCATGTTCCTCTTCATCAGCGGCGCAGTCAACAACGACAACTTGATTGTGCCCCTCGCCACCCTCTCCCTGCTTCTCATGGTGCGCATCATACGCCAACCCACTTCACCCGCTTCCTATACCATTCGCCGCTTCTCATTCTCCATTTCCGACAGTTGGCAGACATGGCTCCTGCTTGGTCTTGTCATTGGTCTGGCGGCATTAACCAAAATTAGCGGGGTGGGACTGCTGGCCCTGGCCTGGGGAACGGCCGTTATTGCAGCATACAAGGCCACCCCCAAACCCGCTGCCATTGGCCGCCTGCTAGATTGGCTGCTTCGTGGTACAGGCCGCTGGCTGCTGACGGTGGCTGGAGCCATGGCCACTGCCGGTTGGTGGTACATCCGCAACATCCAGCTTTACAACGATTGGCGCGGCTGGAGCGCATTCATCGCTGTGCTGGGACAACGCGCCCAACCTGCTTCCCTGCTTCAACTTTGGGGCGAACGCCGCGGCTTTATGATGTCTTACTGGGGGCTGTTTGGCGGGGTCAACGTGCCCATGCCTATGTGGATTTACACCCTGCTTAACGCCGTTTTGGTGTTTAGTGTGGCAGGGTTTGTTATTTACATTGTGCAAGAGATAAAAAAATTGAAATTAGAGATTAAGCCCAATCTCCAATCCCTCATCTCAACCCTGTTTCAGACTGTCGAACAACATTTCCCGCTGGTCATTTGCCTGTTGTGGGCGGCGGCCATTGTGTATGGCCTGATCGATTGGGCGACCACAACCTGGTCTTCACAAGGGCGGCTGGTTTTTTCGGCGCTACCCGCGCTTTCTATCATGATGGTTTTGGGTTTGGCTGGCTGGCTGCCTTCAAAATGGGCACGGTGGCCGGTGGCGGCCTTGTCTGGATTTATGTTCGTTGTGGCGGCGGCTGCGCCCTGGCTGTGGATTGCGCCCGTCTACGATGCTGACAGTTACTATCCACCACGCCCCTTTGTAACGACACCGGTGCGGGCGGAATTTGGCGATATTTTACGGCTGACGGGGGTGTCTGTGCAGGGGCCGGATTTGACGAAAACGGCCGTTTCTCCCGGTGATTACGTCGATGTAACTTTGACCTGGGACGTTTTGCAGGAAACACCCCGCAGTTGGAGCGTTTTTGTTCATTTGACTGATCCGGTGATTGGTGTGCCCATTGCCCAGCGGGATATGTATCATGGTCAGGGGCTGCGTCCAACTTCTTTGCTGAAAGCGGGGGAAACGTTGACGACTTTTTACCGGCTTGTTGTGCCGGAAACGGCCGTTTCTCCAGCCACACTCGACCTGACAGTGGGACTGTATGACTTTTACACAGGCGAACGACTCCCATTAACCAGTGGCAGCGACGCTGTTGTGCTGGCACAAATCCCTCTGCGTGCCAGAGAAGGCCAGTACCCTAACCCAACCAGCGTCAATTTTGAGGACAAAATTGAGTTGGTGGGGTATGAATTGTCGCCTCGGCGAACAGCAGCCGGCGGAACGATTCAGGCAACGGTTTATGTGCGGGCGCTGACTGCAATGGACACAGATTACACTTTGTTTGCCCAAATTGTTGCCCCGGACACAACCCGGTATGCGGCCGTAGACCTGGGACAGCCGACATCTCAATGGCCGGTGGGGGAGGTGCAGGCGATTGAACTGCCTCTCTCTTTGGCAGAGGATACGCCGCCGGAGGTCTACCCGTTGATTGTTGGCTTTTATTCGCGTACAGAATCCGGGGAATTCAGGCGGCTTCAGCTTGTGGCGGAAGACGGCCGTATTACACAAGATAATTTCCTGCCCCTTACACTGGTTCGGGTGGATTAAGGATGGGAGTGATTTATGGCATCCATGACTGAAAAAAAGCGCATGGCTCAATCCCCTTGGGCGATTGGCGTGCTGTTGGGCGGAACGGCCGTTTTTGGGGGGCTGGTGCTGGCCTTTGGAGGGCCGCTGGCTGGTGCGGCCGTTTTAATCGCCGGGCTGGCAGCAGCGGCCGTTCTCCGCGATATGGAAATTGGCTTTTGGGGCATTATTGCCGTTGTTTGCCTGCTGCCGTTTGCCACCATTCCCGTCGATATTGGCGTAATCCCCACCTTTTTGGACATTGCTTTGGGGGCAGTGGTCGGTGTGTGGCTGCTGCGTCTGGTAACCGGCCAGCAGCGCACCATCGTGACATCTCCGGTGACACTGCCGCTCGTTATTTTCATCCTTATTGCCATATTTGCCTTTATTTTTGGGCTGGCAAACGGGCCGCTTACCCCCACCTTGCTGCGAAAATTTGCAGAGCTGCTTCTTAGCCTGGGCTTTGTGCTGGTTGTCGTCGATTATTGCCGGGACTGGACGCGGCTAAGGCGGCTGGTGGGCATTGTGCTGCTGGCCGGGGCTGCGGCGTCTGCGGTGGGCATTGTTTTGTGGCTTCTGCCAGATGATACGGCCAACACCATTTTGAACTATTTGACGGTTATTGGTTATCCCGGCGGTTGGGTGATTCGATATATTGAAGAAAACCCGGAGCTGGCAGAACGTGCCATCAGCACGTCTGTTGACCCGAATGTGTTGGGCGGGCTGTTGTTGATGATTGGGGCAATGGCCGGACCGCAGTTGGTTTCTAAAAAGCCTGTTTTTCCGCGTTGGTTGATTACGGCCGTTACCCTGCTGCTCTTTTTGGGCGTTGTCCTTACTTTTTCACGCGGGGCGATGGTTGGTTTGATTGCCGGATTGGGCTTTGTAGCTGTGATGCGTTACCGGCGGCTTGTTCCTTACATGGTTGTTGGCGGGCTGCTCTTTTTGCTGCTGCCTGTGGCCCAGGACTACATTCTTCGTTTTGTAGAAGGCGTTCAGGGGCAAGATTTGGCTACCCAGATGCGTTTTGGCGAATACACAGACGCGCTGCGATTGATTCAGCGGTATCCTGTTTTTGGCGTTGGCTTTGCCGGTGCCCCAGACCTCGATTTGTATTTAGGGGTGGCGAATGTCTACCTGACCATTGCCCAGCTTATGGGGTTGGTAGGGCTGACAGCCTTTTTTGGTGTCATGGGCACTGTTTTTGGTAATGCTTTTTTGCAAAGACAGTGGTTTAAGCAGCCGGGGCACGAAGCGGAAGATGCGCTGTGGCTGGGGGTTCATGCTGCGTTAGTTGGGGGGCTGGTAGCCGGGGTGTTTGACCATTATCTGTTTAATATGGAATTTCACCATGCAGTGACGGTGTTTTGGCTGTTTGTGGGGCTGGCAGCGGCGGCCACGCGCCTGGCGGGGACAAGGGTTGAAGATTAAAGAATAAAGATTAAAACCTAAAGATTGAGAAATGGTTGGTGTACTTGCTCGAGCTTTAATCATCAATCCATCGTATCTATGCAGGTACTCGTATTGAAAACTCTTAGGAACACAGAGTTTCGCAAAGGTCTCGCAGAGTTTCACAGAGCAAAGAAGAAAACCTCTTTATT
>CAZRIB010000394.1:0-4044 GCA_964600035.1 uncultured Ardenticatenaceae bacterium
TGGTAAATGGTGAATAGTGAACCGAGTTGATTTACAATTCACCATTCATAATTTACCATTCACCATTTGCAAGAGGGATCTAATGGCAAAAGGCGACGACATTCAAGAACGGCTAATCGAATTTGCAGTACGAATTATTCGACTTTGTGAAGCGATGCCAAAAACTGTGACAGGGAAGCATTTAAGTAGGCAATTGGTACGAAGTGGTACATCGCCAGCATTTAATTATGGTGAGGCACGTGCTGCTGAAAGCAAACGGGATTTTGTTCACAAGATGCGTGTTGTACATAAAGAACTCAATGAGTCGAATATCAATTTACAAATCATTTTGCGCAGTGGGCTTTTACCGGAGCAAAAATTGACAAGCATTATGAATGAATGCGATCAGCTTTGCCGAATTGTCAACGCAAGTATTCAAACAGCAATGGGGAAAAGGGGATGAATGGTGAATTGTAATTGGTGAATGGTGAGCGGTGAACCGTAAACTGTTTATCATTCACCATTCACCATTCACCATTTACCATTTACAATTTCTCATAATGAAAGGTAAACTGCGAATCGAGATGTTGGGGCCGCTGCGGGTGGCGGTTGGCGCATAGAAACGGCCTCTTGCTTTGGTCAGTCGGTTATTCTATGCTTGATGTGAGATCGGAAGCAGATGTATACAGCACAACCTGAGGGCTTTCCGCAAAGAAAAGATTAACGATTACGTACCCATGAAAGAAAAAAAACGCCTCCTGTTACAGCCCCACCACACTCGCCGAATTTACCTTTTGAATCATTTGCAAATTATCAACAACGGCCAACCATTCACCTTGCGGGGCAGCAAATTACGGGCGTTGTTTGCCTGGTTTGTTTTGCACCCGCAACGGCCGTACACGCGTGAACAAATTGCCGACTACCTCTGGCCAGATGCCCCGCCCCAACGCACGCGCCGCAACCTGTCCGACGCACTCTACCGGCTGCGCCGCATTCTGGGAGATGGCTGGCTAGACGTTAAACGAGAGAAAATCAGCCTGCACCAAAGCCATGATCTATGGGTAGATGTGTGGGCATTTGAGGCCGGTCTACAAGCCTGGCAGCGCACCGAGAGCCGCGATACGGCCGTTTTGCAAGAAACATTAGCACTCTACCACGACGATCTACTGCCCGATTTATACGACGACTGGATATTGCAGAGGCGGCTTGTACTGCGCGAAAAATGGCTAAACGGACTAGCCGCCCTGGGGCGTACCGCCGAACAACAGCGCAGCTACCCCACCGCCCACAGCGCCTGGCAAAAACTGGCACAAGAAGACCCCCTGCGCGAAGAAGCCTACCGCGGACAAATGCGCGTTCTGGCGGCCACCAACCGGCTGCCCGAAGCCCTGGCAGTTTACAAACAACTGGAAAAACTGCTGGCTGCCGAATTAAACGCTGCCCCCACTGAAGCCACCCAAACCCTTGCCCGACAGCTGCGCAGCGAATTAACCCTCACCCGAAAAGCCACCGACCTGCCCCAAAACAGCCTGACCCATCGCCCCTTTGTTGGCCGCATACCGGAACGCAGCGCCATTTTGGCCGCAGTTGAGGCAGCCGCAGCAGGACAAGGCAGCCTTTTAGCCATCGAAGGTAAATCAGGCATTGGTAAAAGCAGCCTGCTGGCCGAAGTTGCAGCCGGGGCTAAATGGCGCGGCCTGACAGTGGTGCGGGGACATGCGACCGAACTCCCTGGCGCCAGCCCGTACACCCCATTGGTTGCAGCCCTGAGCCAGGCCCTTGCCCCACCGCGCGACATTCAACTGCAAACCATGTTGCCGCCGGAAACATTGGCCGCTGCCGCTGCGCTTTATGAGCCTTGGGCACAGTTAGCCACTTTACCCGTTTTGCCACCGGAACGAGCACGAGAACGTTTTCACCAGGCCGTTTGCGCTGTGTTTCAAGCCGTCGCCAGCCTTTCCCCTCATTTAATCATTCTGGATGACTTGCATTGGGCGGATGCCGCTTTGTGGGATGTGCTGGCTTCTTTGGCTGCCGATGTGTCTGCTTCCCGTCTTCTGGTTTTGCTGGCTTACCGGCGTCCCGGTATTGAGCAAACACCGGGCTGGCCTATGCTGACCCGTTGGCAAGAGAGTGGACGCATTCGTATTTTCCCGTTACGGCCGTTTACCCTGGCAGAAACAACCGAACTGCTGCCAAACTCTCTCCGCTCCGAAGCCGAAACCATCCATGCGGCGTCTGGCGGCGTACCCTTCTACCTTACCGAGGTTTTAATTGCATTAGCCGAGGGACAAGCGCCTTACGGACAAACCGTTATCAATCGCGCCCGCACACTTCCCCAGGAAGCGTGGCAAGCACTGGCCGCCGCCGCCGTTATTGGTCAGGAAATCCCTTACGCGCTGTGGGCAAAAGTGACGCATTTGCCGCCGGTTACATTGAGCCAGGTGGGTGATACACTGTGTTCCCATCATCTGCTGCGCCCAACTGCGGCCGGTTACGCCTTTAGTCACGAGTTAATTCGCCAATCTATTTACGATGACCTGCCTCTTTTTCAACGACAAGAACTGCACCGGCAAACGGCCGTTTCCCTGGCAGAAACAAACCCCAACGACCTCTTTGCCTACGCCTATCACCTGGATAAAGCGGGCGACGGGCTGGCCGGAGAGGCTTACCGGCAGGCCGGGCAGCAAGCTTTGCAGCAGCATGCTTACGCCGCCGCATTGCACGCTTTTACCCGGTCAACTGCTTTTATGCCATCGCCGCCAACGGCCGTAAACGTAGAAACCTTGCTTGCCCTGGCAGAAGCCGCTCACATCATTGGCGAACGGGCGCAGCAAGAAACCGCCTTATCTGAAGCACGACAGGCAGCCCGTACCCTGGGAGATGCCCAACTACAAATAAAGGCTTTATTGGCCAGCGGCAAGATGGCCGCCAAAACAGGGCAGCACGAAACAGGCCGCCAATGGCTGACAGAAGCGTTGTCGCTGGCAAACAAGACCCATGACCCATCCATGCAGTTGGCCTGTGAATTGGCATTGGGCGATCTGGTTATCCGGCAGGGAGATATGGCTTCTGCGCTGGCTCATTTTGAAACGGCCGTTACCCTGGCCCGCCAGCAGCAAAATACCCAACAAGAAGGCCGGGCACTGGACGGCATCGGTTTTGCCCTGATGAACCAGGGACAAGATGCAGAAGCCATTTCCGCCTTTGAGCGCGCTTTATCCCTGCAAAAAGAAGCCGCCGACCCGCTAGGGACAGCACGCACATTAGTCAACCTGCTTAGTGCCTATCAAAGCTGTGGCGCATGGGACAAGGTGTTGTCGTTGGCCGATGAGGCCTGGGCGGCGCAAAAAGCGGTGAGCTACCGGCTGGGTATGGGGGCTGCCCGGCAGGCACAGGGAACGGCCGCTTGCATGTTGGGCGATTTTGCCGCAGCCCGACAAGCTGTTACCCAGGCGCGCCACGACTTTGCTGCGGCGCAAGATGAAATCGGTGTGGGCATCGCAACGGATGTTTTAGGGCTGATTGCGCAGCGCGAAGGACAATATGAGATCGCCGAAAGCCACTTCCGCGAAGCGTTAGCCATTGCCGAAAAGGCGCAGGCAGCCACATTTGCCACCTTTGCCCGGCAAGATTTGGGACTGCTGTTAGTGAATATGGGTCGTTTTGATGATGCAATTCCTTTATTGGAAACGGCCGTTGCCCAATGGCGTGAACAAGGCGATGAACTCAACCAATACAAATGCGAAGCACACCTGGGTCTGGCATTAAAAGGTATAAACAGGCACACGCAGGCAGCAAACATAGCCGCAAAAGGGTTGGCTAATTGGCAAAAAGGCATCCCCGCCGGCGAAGAACCACAAATCTGGTTATGGGCATTGTCCCGGCTGCTAACCCAAACAGGCCAGCAGGAAGCGGCACAGCAAACAGCCGCCGCCGCCTATGCCGAACTGCAAAAGCAGGCGCGCGCCATTGCTAACCATGAAATGCGCCGCCGTTTTTTTGCCCGCGTTCCTGTAAACCGGGAAATTGTAGCCGCGCATAACCGGCAAATGGGTACAGCCC
>CAZRIB010000395.1:0-4035 GCA_964600035.1 uncultured Ardenticatenaceae bacterium
GAGATTGAACCAATCTAATCCCTCATTTCACATGTGACTGAGTAGTAGAACAGTAGATGGGGAACGAGAGGGTGGCAAAGTAACCAATCTCCAATCTCCAATCTCCAATCTCTAATCTCTAATCTCCAATCCCCAATCTCCCAATCTCCACCCCCCGTCCTAATCGTAAATCACTGCTGCCTGTGATATACTGCCCCGTCTTTTATGGTCTATATTTTAAGACAGTCAAAATTGGTGTTGGAGCTTTGATCATGCGTGGTAGATTGAAAAATTCGAAAGAGTTAGCCCGGATGCGCGATGCAGGGCGATTGGTTGCAGAATGTTTTGCTTTGTTGGAAGAAAATATCCAGCCGGGCGTTAGTTTGAAGGTGCTGGATCAGTTGGTTGAAAAGTATATTGTTGACCGTGGCGCTGCGCCGCTTTATAAGGGGTATCAAGGCAGTTCAGCCGAGCATCCGCCTTTTCCAGGGGTTATTTGTGCTTCTGTGAATCATGAAATTTGTCATGGCATTCCCAATGAGCGCATTTTGAAGGAAGGGGATATTGTCGGGATTGATATTGGGCTGCGGTACAAGGGTTTTTGTGGCGATGCTTGTGTGACGTTTCCGGTGGGGAAGGTTTCTCCGGCTGTGGATCGGCTGCTTTCTGTGGCGAAGGAATGTTTGCGGGTTGGTATTGAAGCGGCGCAGCCGGGTGGCTATTTGAATGATATTGGCAAGGCGATTCATGCGTATGCCGATACGCAGGGTGTTTCTGTGGTTCGTGAATGGGGTGGGCATGGAATCGGCCGTAATTTGCATGAAGCGCCGAGTGTGTCTCATGTGCGCCAGCCGGGAAATGGGCCGCGTTTACGCCCTGGGATGACGTTTACGATTGAGCCGATGATTAATGCCGGTAAGCATCAATGGTTGTTGTTGAATGATGGCTGGACGGTGATCACGCAGGATGGGTCGCTGTCGGCGCAGTATGAGCATACGATTGCGATTACGCCTCATGGGCCGGAGATTTTGACGAAGTTGTAGGATTGCACTGTTTATTTAATCACCGATTTTTTGTGGCTGAGGAAGGGGGGAAACGGCCGTTTCCGATACCCCTTCTTTTTCATTTTCCCGCACAACGGCGGGAACAACCTCAACATCCGGCCAGGGGGGAACATCCAAAATTTTGGCGTATATATAACGCAAAATAATGGACACTGTGCCAATAACGGGAATGATGATGAGCGCAGTGAGTACACCAGCCAGCGCCAATGACCCGATAACGGCCGTAAACACCACAGCCGGATGAATTTTCAGCGTATCCCCCATAATACGTGGTCGCAGCCAGACATTTTCCACCATCTGAATCAGACCATACAACCCCAAAACCAGCACCGTAAACCACGCATTCGTAAGCGGCAAAAACATGGAACCGGCATAAAACGCCACAAACGCCGCAACCACCATCACCAAAGCCGGGCCAACCGACAAAATAATATCCAGCACACCGGCAAATACCCCAAAAGCCACAGCGCCGGGCAGGCCGACAGCCGCCGAAGCCAACCCGGTTAACACACCAATGATAAACATCAGGCGAAGCTGCCCTTGAAAATAACGCCGCCAGACTTCATTGATTTCATGGTACAGGCGATGGACATCTTCCTTATAGTCAGGGGGGGCTTTTTCCATAAACCAGTTATACAGCCGCCCCCAATCTTGCAGCAGGTAATAGGTGGTGACCAAGACGACCAGCACCCAACCCAGATTGGTTGTCGTGGCCTGGACAACATTGAGCACCACATCTGGACGGACAAAATTGACGCTGATCAAAGCGTCGAGCGGGATTTGCGCCAACAGTTCATTAAGCGGCAGTTGGAAGCCCAGAAAATAGACAGGTTCCACGATGTTGGCTTCCAATTCCAGAATAATTTCACGAATTTGGTCTACCAGGCTGGTAACCTGGGCTGGAATAAGCGGAACGAAAATAACGCCCAGTGTGATTAGTCCGCCCAGAGAGAGTAAATAAACCAGTAGAACTACCCAGTTACGGGGCAGTTTGGTGTTTTTGTTCACAAAGGAAACGGCCGGATTAAAAATGTAGGCCAATAAAGCGGCAATCAGCAAGGGGCTTATCAGACCTCTGGCGGCAATGAGGAACCAGAGCATTGCCCCTAACAGAATAATCAGCCCTAAATACCGTGTTGGCTTGCTCCAACTTTTGCTTGTCATGAATTCATAAGCCTCTGTCATTTCATGCCCGCGCATGTTGTACGACGTGTTTGTTTTTGGTGGATGTCATTCGCGAGCAGGAATAAGGATTTTGTGTGCTGTTTGAGATTTTACCTGATTTGTGTGGTCTGTTAAAGGCGAGTGACTTTCTTAAACGGCCGTTCTTGGCTACAATTCCACAATGCAAAACCAACCATTTTCATCCGCTGACGCCTTTGAAGAGGCGTTAGATTATTTATACAGCTTTATCAACTTTGAAATGCGGCCACAAGACCGGTATATGGCCAGTAAACTGGACAAAACACGGCCGTTTCAGTTGATGTCACTGCTTGGCAATCCCCACAACCAGTACCCTTCCATTCATATAGCCGGCACAAAAGGCAAAGGGTCCACCGCCGCCATGTGTGCCTATGCCTTGCGTGCGGCTGGTTTGCGGGTTGGCCTGTACACATCACCCCACCTTATCGACTTCCGGGAGCGCATTCGCATTCTTACCCCGGATGATGCCGACGGCCGTATTGCCAAAGCGGATTTTGTGGACCATATGGCGGCTGTCAAAACGGCCGTTTCCCAACTGCCCGGCATTACCTGGTTTGAAATTTTAACGGCCGTTGCCTTTCGCCACTTTGCCCAGGAAAAAGTAGACATCGCCGTCGTCGAAGTTGGGCTTGGCGGGCGGTTGGATGCCACCAACGTCCTCAAACCGCTCGTTTCCGTCATCACCAGCCTCAGCCTGGACCATACCAAACTGTTGGGCAGCACCCTTGCCGACATTGCCTATGAAAAAGGTGGCATCATTAAGCCGGAAATCCCCGTCGTCATTGCGCCGCAGGCCGAAGAAGCCCGCCAAAAATTAATCTGGCTGGCCGTTGAACGACAGTCGCCGCTTACAGAAGTAGGCAAAGATTGGCAGTACACCGGGCAAACCCTGCCCAAAGGCGGCCAAATTATCACCATTACCCGGTCTCCTGACCCACAATTTTTGCCGCCCGGCACAACGGTGTCCTTACCCCTGCTGGGGCGTTACCAACAAGATAATGGGGTGACGGCGCTGGCGGCATTGGCCCATCTACACCGCTATGTGCCGCAGTTAACGGTAACGGCCGTGCAGCAAGGCTTTGCACAAGTACAATGGCCGGGTCGCTTGCAAATTGTGCATCAATCCCCCCGCATTTTGGTGGATTGTGCCCACAATCCCCATGCCGCTCAAAAATTGGCTGAATCATTGCAAGAACTATTCACCTACAACCGGCTGTTTCTCATCTTTGGCGCACCTGCTGACAAGGATGTAAAGGGGGTGTTGGAACCGCTGCTGCCGCTGGCAGAAACGGCCGTGATGACCACATCCAGCCATCCCCGCGCCGCCAAACCCCAGGATTTAGCCGCCATTGCCCAGGAACTTGGCTATACCGTTCAAACAGCCCCCAACCCGGCCGACAGCCTGCGCCAAATTTGGCCCCACATTCAACAAGACGACCTTGTTTGCATCACCGGTTCCATCGTCGTGGTTGGCGATTTCCTGAACCAATGGCAAAATTTGAAGAACGAAGAATCAAAGTTAATGATCAAAGATTGATGATTAAAGATTGCTTTTCAAAAAGCAGTGGTGAAGAAGTGCAGAGGAAAAATAAAGCACCAATCCCCAGTTTCTAATCTCTAATCTCAAATCTCCAACCCTAATCACCAACAAAAGGCAAAAAACCTTGCAAAGACAAAAAGCAGAAGACGTAGAACTCACCCAATTCCCCGATTTTCTGGATGTGATACCCGGCCTGCCAGAAGATATGTTTGAGCTTGAAGATGTGGCCGACGAAGATGGCATCATCGA
>CAZRIB010000396.1:0-4019 GCA_964600035.1 uncultured Ardenticatenaceae bacterium
GATTTGGGGAAACCGAACCCTGTTTTTGAGCGTTTGCTGGCAGAAGGCGGGCTGAAGCCAGGCAGGATGTTGGTAGTGGGCGCTGGCTTTGGTTACGACGCGCGGCTGTTTGCCCGGCATGGGTTTACGGTAACGGCCGTTGACTTTGCCACAGAAGCCGTGAAAAAAATGCATGAATTGGCCGAGCCGGATGCCCCGGTTGACGTTGTGCAGGCCGATTTCTTTTGGCTGCCGCCTGCTTTTGACAATGCCTTTGATTACGTGCTGGAGTACGTCTTTTTTTGTGCCATTGACCCCAAAAGGCGGGAAGATTACGCCGATGTGGTGGCGCGGGTCTTAAAGCCGGGCGGTTACTTTGTCGGGATGGCCTTTCCCATTGGCAAACGGCCGGGCGGGCCGCCGTTTGTGGTGCAGCCGGATGAGATGATTGCGCGATTTGCCCGGCGGGGATTGTCGTTGGTGCGGCGTGAAAAACCGGCAGATTCTGAGCCTTCGCGGCAGGGCATTGAAGAGCTGTTGATTTTGAAGAAAGATGGGGGGATGGGTTAAGCATGAAGTGGGCAGAGGGAAACGGCCGTCTCTCTGACGGCGTGCTGGTGGTGCTGTTGTTTATTGGCCTTTCTTCTTTGTATATGGCAACCGTTTCAGGCATTACCAGCAGCAACGATGGCAGCCATTACGCCTTGCTGCGGACAATGGTGGCTAACCGGTCATTTGCCCTGAAATCATTTGATGATTACGCCGAAGGGAATGACATTGCCATTGTGGATGGGGAGTTGTTTAGTGACAGGCCGCCCGGGAATGCCGTTACGGCCGTGCCCTTCTATCTACTGGCGGATGTGCTGCCCCAGCCGGAGCCACTGCCTTCTCGCCATGACGCTGAAAATCCCCGCCTGTTTTGGGTGATGGCGCTGCCTGTGTTGGCCGGAACAGGAACGGCCGTTTTGCTCTTTGTGCTGCTGCGCCAGTTAGCCATTTCCCCGGCAGCCGCCTTTTTGACAGTTTTCTTTTTTGCCACGGGAACCACACATTGGAAGTACAGTACGGTCTTCTTTTCTCATGCGCTGTCATCATTTTTGGTCATGCTGGCTGTGGTGATGGCGGTGTGGCTGGGCAAACGGCCGTATCGCCATTGGGGGTGGTATGCCCTTTTAGGGCTGGCATTGGGCTGGTCGGTCGTGGTGGAATATTCAAACGGCCTGCTGGTCGTCATTGTTTCTGCATTTGCCCTGTTTACGCTAAACCCGTTCAACTGGCGGCGGGCATGGCGAACAATGCTGCCGTTGGTAATTGCCGGGTTCATTCCGGCTGCATTTTTGGCCTTCTACAACTGGTCTAACTTTGGCAGTCCGTTTACGCTCTCCTACGCTTTTGCCCGCAACTACCCCTGGGCGGCCAACTTTTCTACCACGTTCAGCTATCCGTTGTCAGATGGGCTGCGCGCGCTCCTTTGGTGGGGGAAGGGAGACGGCTGGTGTGGCGGCGACTGCTGGAATCAGGGCATCTTTTTGCTGTCGCCGGTGCTGCTGCTGGCCTTGTTGGGGCTGTGGTCGTACGGCCGTCGCTTTCCGCGCCACTTTGTGCTGACAATGGGCATTTTTGGGGTTTATGTGCTGCTCTTTGCCCGCCACCGTACCATGCACGGCTTTACGCACGACGGCCGTTATTTAATGCCGTACTTGGGGCTGCTGGCTTTGCCGCTTGGGTTTGTGGTGGATGGTGTGGTGCTGAATGGGAAACGGCCGTTTCTGCAAACAGCCGCCCTTGTCACCACATTTGGCCTGTACTTCCTTTCCCTGCGCAACATGGCTCTGCACATTGCCACTTCTTTTAACTACCATTTTGATGCCGCCCAACTGCAACCTTTTGTGGCGCATCCGGCAAATTGGCACTATCTGCTGCACACGTTGTTTCCCAATGTGGCAAATTTGCCGTACTGGTGGGCGGTAACGGCCGTGTTCCTGCTGCTGGCACTCATTGTTTACAGACTGCTCGGTACTCAGTTAAGGCGTTACTCATAGAAACGGCCGTTTCCACCCCCAGGTTGGTTCTTTATCCCCCATATGCTAAAATGCACAATTGCCTCAAACAACACGCCGCAAGGCGTGATTTTTTTGGAGAGACGTAGGCTCAACCAGAGAAGAGGCAGACCAGAGCTTACGTGGAGGAATAAAAACAAATGAAAAAACGCACGTCCATTGCTGTCATTCTTGGCGCAATCATGTTAAGCCTTGTCATGATGACAGCCACACAAACAAAAGCCCAGGATTTAGGTCCCAACCTGTTCCAAAACCCCGGCTTTGAAGAAGGCCACTACAACCAGGATGGCATCGCCGAAATCACCGTACCCAACGGTTGGCGCATGCATTGGCTGGATGGCGTTGCCTTTGAGGGTACAGAAGGCCGCGTTGCCTATCGCCCGGAAACAGTCGTCTGGAACATTGCAGGCGCACCCCCGCAAGAAGCCGACTTGTTCTGGAAAGATGGCATCTACACCCTGAAAATCTTCAAGAGCTGGGCGCCAATGTATGCTGCCCTCTCACAGGATGTATCCGGGTTGGAAGTAGGCCGTCGTTACCGTGTCGTAGCTCCCATTTACATTGACGTTTACATTTGGGATGGAGGCAAGGTTGCCCCAGAAGACCCCACCGATGCCAAAGTTCGGCTGGGGGCCAGCCCGGTTGGGGCTACATGGCGAGATGCCAGCCAGATTAACTACAGCGCGTGGTATTCCGGCGCCAGTGTCCAACCCTGGTATCAGGCATACCCCATTTTTGTATGGGACTTCACCGCCACGGCCGAAAATATGACCGTTTGGATTGAAGTCCAGTCCGATTACCCCCATCCCAACAACGGCTTCTTTATGGATGGGTTGGGGTTGTATGCGCTGGACGAAGTGGATAACAATGTCAACCCGGCGCCAGCACCTTCCAATGGTGGCGGCAGCGGCAGTGCCGCGCCTGCACCAGCCCCTGCTGTTGTGCCCACGCTGGCCCCAGCAGAAGTGACACCCAATCCCGATGGTTCCATCACCCACGTTGTACAAAGTGGTGATACCTTGTGGACCATTGCCATCCGTTATGCCCCTGTATTGGGCATTACGCCAGAAGAAGCCCTGCCGCAAATTCGGGAATTGAACAATGACCCGGCTTTTATTAGTGTGGGGGATGAACTGCTTATTAAAGCACCGGGTGAACCTTTGCCTGTAGAAGATGCCCCCGCAGAGGAAGCGCCTGCTGCGGAAGCGACAACCGAAGAAGCACCTGCTGCCGAAACGACAGCCGAAGAAGCCCCCGCACCAGAAGCAGCAGCCGAAGAAGCACCAGCGGCAGAACAACCGCAGCCGGAATTGATTTCTGAACCGGCTCCGAGTGCCATTTGCGTCACTGCTTTTGACGATGCCAATGGTGATGGGCTGCGTCAAGCAGATTCTGAGAGCTTGCTGGCAAATGCGGCCATTAGCTTGTTCCGGGAAGGCACAACCGTCGCCACGTATGTTTCTGACGGCGTGAGCGAACCGTACTGCTTCCAGGATTTGGAGGCGGATACGTATCAGGTGCAGGTATTCCCACCGGCGGATTATGTGGCTTCTGGTGCGGCTACCTGGGCGGTGGCTGTTTCCGATGGGGCGCAGATTCCTGTTGAGTTTGGTGTGCAGTACAGCCCGGCTCAACCGGTGGAACAGCCAACAGATGGCCCGAATATCAATGAAACGGCCGCTGCCACAACCCCAGAAGCCCCTGCTGCAGAAAGTGGTGGCCTGTTCTCCGGTGTAGGCGGCATCATTTTGGCTGTTGTGGTATTCCTGGTTTTGTTATTGGGCGTGGGTGTATTCCTTGTTCGTCGTGGATAATTTTTAAGTCACGCTCTGGTTGAGTTTTTAAGAGGGCAGCCTTGTGCTGCCCTTTTTTTGCGTCTGTTTATCGTGTTCTGGTCGTGTTGGTTGCATTGGGTAAACGGCCGTTGCACAATGTACACTGTGAAACAACCCACTGACGACAAAATGAAGAGATGGTAAG
>CAZRIB010000397.1:0-4006 GCA_964600035.1 uncultured Ardenticatenaceae bacterium
GATGACTGTATTAGATATTGTAACCCTGCCAAATGAAGTGCTGCGTAAAAAAACGCGGCCTGTTACGAAATTTGATGACGACTTGCAAACATTGATCGACAACATGATTGAAACCATGCGTCATGCCCATGGCGTTGGTTTGGCTGCGCCACAAGTGGGTATTCCCTTGCGGCTTGCTGTTGTGGAGACATTGCCCGATACGGATGAAGAAGGGAATGACATCGAGGGGACGCGTGATTTGTACGTCATCGTGAACCCGGAAATTGTCTGGACTTCCCGCGAAATGGTCAGCGGCATTGAAGGCTGCCTTTCCATTCCGGGATACCTGGGTGAAGTTTACCGCTATACCGAAATTCGCGTGCGGGCACAAGACAGACATGGCAAGAAAATCCGCCTTCGCCTGAAAGATTGGGATGCCCGCATTTTCCAGCACGAAATCGACCATTTGGATGGCGTGCTGTACATTGACAAATTGACAGCCCCTGAAAATTTCTGGACAGAGGAAGCATTTTATAACGAAGACGCCCAGAAAGAGGAAGCAGAAGCACATTCATCGACGACTGCTGACCACGAATGAAAATGGGTTGGCAGCAGTGACGAGCCGCCTGACCCATAATTTGCAACGTTTTGCCTGCTTCCATCTTCAATCTTGATTCATCACTTATTAAAGGAAACGAGCCTAATCATGTCATTGAGCAAAGAGGATGTCGCTAAAATTGCACATTTAGCACGGCTGGAATTGACAGAAATACAGTTGGAACAGTACCGGGAACAACTTTCTGCTATTTTGGATTATGCCGATATGCTAAACGAGTTGGATTTGGATGGGGTGCCACCAACAGCACATGCTGTTGTGCAGCAAAATGTTATGCGGCAGGATGAAGTTGTGCCTGGATTATCACTTGAGGATGTGCTGTACAATGCCCCTAAGCAAGCTAATAATCAATTTTTAATTCAGTCTGTTTTGGACGAATAAGCCACAAGTTCCCAAAGGAAAGTTAAATGGAAAAAGTCCAGTTTACTTACACCGTTGAGGTTGAAGATTGGCTGGCGTTTAATCAGCATCACGCCCGGAGCCTGGCTTCTGTGCGCCGGAGCCGTAAATTGCTGCAAATTCTGTTTCCTGTTTTGTTTGTGCTGCTGGCTTTTATGGCTTTGCTGGCGGGGGATTTGGGAACGGCCGTTTTCATGACAGTGCTGGCCGCTTTATGGCTGTTTGGCCTGCAAAAATTCCTGGCCTGGATCACCCAAAAACGGCTCAAAAACATCATCGCCGGCGGCAAAAATTCATGGTTGGGGTTGTACGAGGCTTCCATTACGCCCGAAGCGTTCTTTTCCAAAAGCCGCGCCGGAGAAGGCAAATATTACTGGCATGCCATGGAGCAAATTCTCACCACCGACGATTACATTTTTATTTACGTCACGCCGCTTTCGGCCGTCATCATTCCCAAACGAACATACAACGGCGACATGCCATTTGATAAATTAGCGGCACAAATGCAAAGTTATTTTCAAGCGGCAGAAAACACCGTTTCAGGTGAAAGTGGTGGTTGATGGATAAATCGGAATTTTTGAAAGCAATACAAGCCGAGGTGCAACATTTCAATCATGCTGTTGCCACGGAAGATGGGGAGTGGGTAGTTAAGGGGTTCATTGACGTTGCCCGGAACATTTATACCATTTCGGCGGACACAAAAGTGGTTTCCAAAATTATGGAACTCTTGCTTTTCCCGGAGTTGGTCAAGTTTGCAGCGAAACATCAATTGAAATTGCATCTTGCTGAACACCAAAATTTTTACCCTGATATAACTTTTATTGATTCCCAGGGACATCTGTTTGCCCTGGATTTGAAAACGACCTACCGTATAAATGAACGACGTATCAATGGCATGACACTGGGCGCGTTCACCGGTTATTTTAGAGACAGGAAAAACAAGAAAAACTGTTCGTTTCCTTATGGCGATTACGCCGGTCACTTTGTTTTGGGTATTATCTATTCCCAGGTGAAAGGTATCGATGAACGACAAATTCACCACCTGGATGATTTAGAACGTATCACGTCGGTTATTACGGATTTTCAGTTTTTTGTGCAGGAAAAGTACCGCATCGCTTCTGATCGCCCCGGCAGTGGCAATACTAAAAACATCGGCTCTATTGTAGATATTGAGAAGCTGGTTCATGGTAATGGCCCTTTTGCTGAATTAGGTGAAAGGGTGTTTGATGATTACTGGATGTTTTACCTGACAAAAGATATGGCTAGAGCGGCGGATTTACCGAAACGGCCGTACACGAACTTAAAGAGTTACCGGGCATACAAAGGATTAGATACGTGAAATTACCCAAAACACCGGAAAAGGTAATTGTCCCCCCCATCAAATGCCAGGGCATTAAGACAAAACTGGTTCCATTTATCATGGAAAATGTGCGCTGGGATGGGCAGGGTAGATGGGTTGAACCTTTTCTGGGGTCTGGTGTGGTACTCTTTAATGTACGGCCACAGCGGGCGATTGTAAACGACACCAATCCCCACATCATCAACTTCTACCGGGGGCTTTATGAGGGAACGATTACACCGCAGCAGGTGAAAACACATTTGCAGCAGGAGGGGACGAAGCTGGCAGAGAACGGCCGTAAAGACAAAACCAGCTACTACTACCACGTGCGCCAGCGATTCAACGCCGAAGGCGACCCGCTAGACTTCCTTTTTCTCAGCCGCGCCTGCTTCAACGGCATGATGCGCTTCAACAAACGCGGCCAATTCAACGTTCCCTTTTGCCGCAAACCGGAACGTTTTCGCCCGGCCTACATCACCAAAATCGTCAACCAGGTGAAGGTCATACAGGGCATCATGCAGGGCAAAGCGTGGGAATTTCGGGTTGGTGATTGGCGCGATTGCCTGGCTGATGTCCAAAAAGAGGATTTCGTTTACCTTGATCCCCCCTACATCGGCAGGCATGTGGACTATTACAACCTGTGGTCAGAGCAAGATGCCATTGATCTGGCAGAAACAGTTCAAGCCTTGTCTTGCGGATTTGCCCTCTCCATGTGGAAAGAGAACCGCTACCGGGAAAACGACCACATCACCCGTTTTTGGCAAGACGCAGTTGAACGCACAACTGATCATTTTTACCATGTTGGCCCCACAGAGGATTTACGCAATGCCATGACCGAGGCATTGTTGATAAAAGAAGCATATGCTGCGCCGGAGACGCGGCAAGTAGAAACTTTTGAACAGACCTTACAACAATTGAGCATTCCTTTTTAGAACGATGAATTTAGCTGAACTCTCTTTAACCGACTTACTCACCGCGCTGCGCAGTGGCGAAACCAGCAGCGTAGAGGCCACTCAGGCGATGCTGGATCGCATTGTGGCCAAAGACAACGACATCAAAAGCTACCTGACCCTGACGGATGAGATGGCGCTGGCGCAGGCGGCGGAGGCCGACCGGCGGCGCGCCAATGGCGAGGATGGCTTGCTGTTGGGCGTGCCCATTGCCGTGAAGGACATCATTTGCACAAAGGGCGTGCCTACCACCGCCGGCAGTAAAATTTTGGAAGGGTTTATCCCGCCGTATGACGCTTTTGTGGTGGAGAAGTTGAAGGAAGCGGGGGCAATTATTCTGGGCAAGACGAACACGGATGAGTTTGCCATGGGGTCGTCTACGGAAAATTCGGCGTACTTTACCACGCGCAACCCCTGGGATTTGGAGCGGGTTCCCGGCGGCAGCAGCGGCGGCAGTGCGGCGGCCGTCGCCGCCCACATGGCCTATGGCGCGCTGGGCACGGATACGGGGGGCAGTGTACGCCAACCGGCGTCGTTTTGCGGTGTGGTAGGGCTTAGGCCGACATACGGCCGTATTTCCCGCTGGGGTGTGATTGCCTTTGCTTCTTCATTAGACCAGGTGGGTGTGTTTGGGCGGACGGTGATGGATACGGCCGTGCTCTTCCAGGCGGTGGCGGGCTATGACCGGCGGGACAGTACCTCGCTGGATGTGCCGGTGCCGGA
>CAZRIB010000398.1:0-3999 GCA_964600035.1 uncultured Ardenticatenaceae bacterium
AATTCTTCGGCCCGGCCTGCCACCACATCACATCGCCATCTGTGCTTACCTCAATTGTGCCCAACTCATCCGTGCGCAGCACAACTGCTCCGGCGGCCTCTGCCCGTGCCAGCATGTCGGGGTGTGGGTGGCCAAAGTTGTTGTCTGCCCCTACAGAGATGACGATGATTTGTGGCTGCACGGCCGTTAACCACGCTGCGGATGTTGACGTATTTGCCCCATGATGCCCGGCTTTGAGAACCAGGGACGAAAGCGGCTCTGACCGGGACATAACGGCCGTTTCCCCCGCCTCCTCCAAATCACCCGGCAGTAAAAGTGAAAAGTTGCCATACACCAGCCGCAAAGTCACCGAATCATCGTTACGGCCGTCTCCCAACACCGCGCCGGGATGCAAAACCACCAATTTCAACCCATCCCCCACATGGATAACTGTGCCGGCCGTTACCGGTCGAATGGGTGTGTCATGTTCGGCGGCTGCCCGCAAAACAGCATCATACACCTCCGACTCGCCCAGCCCAGCCCCATTGGTCAACAATTCCCCCACCGTGTACCGGTCAAACAAGGTGGCTAGCCCGGTCACATGGTCTGCGTCGGGATGTGTCGCCACAACCAGGTCGATTTTCCTGTCCCAAAAAGGCATCTGTTGGCCTAAGGCATCGTTTAGCAGACTGGGAAACATACCGCCATCTACCAGGATTTGGCGGCCATCTGGTGTGGTAATCAGCGTCGCATCTCCCTGCCCTATGTCTAAAAAAGCGACATGTAAACGGCCGTCTGGCTGCTGCACTGCCCACGTTACAGCTATCAAAGCCCCCAACAAGCTGGCAGAAACGGCCGTTTTCTGCCCCACATTGCGCCGCAGCCAACCAGAAACGGCTTGCCGCTGCTGTGGCCGGGCTTTGCCCCACCACGTTGCCCCAGCGATAACAGCAAACAGTCCCAAAACGGCCGTTGGCGAAAGGGAAATGGGCACGGCCGCACCCGGCACAGCCGCCAAAAGCCGCACCATAAAAATAGTGTAAGACAAAAACAACCATGCCACCCATCCCAAAATTTGCCCCAACAGGGGCACAGCCATCCCGGCCAGCGCGGCCACCCCGCCCCATAACATCACACCGGGCTGCACAGGCAGCACAAGCGCATTAGCCAAAAAGCTCACAACCGACAACTGCCCAAAGTAAGCAATCATCAAAGGCAGGGTCAAGATTTGAGCGGCCAACGTGACCAACACAGCCTCGCTCAACAGCCCCATCAACTGCTGCACCACTGCCCTGTCCAGCCATTGCAGCAGTTTACCGCGTGTCCACCGTGTAATGGGGTCGGCGTAAAGCATTAAGCCCAACGTCGCCCCAAAGCTGAGCTGGAAACCCACATCCCACAAGGTCAGCGGGTTAAGAGCGGTCATGAGCAGGGCGGCTAAAAACAGAGAGGCATAGGGAAAAGACGGCCGTCCCAACAAACGACTGGCAATAAGGTACAGACTGCCCATAATGGCCGCCCGCACCACAGAAGCATCCGCGCCAACCAAAATAGTGTAAAGCGTTACGCCGACAATGGCCGCTGCAACAGCCGGTTTGCGCCCCACAAGGGGCTGGGCTGCGCTCACCATAATGGCAATGAGAATGGCAATGTTAAAGCCGGAAATGGCAATGATGTGGGTCAGGCCGGTTGTGCGGAATTGTTCGGATAGGGTTTCTGGCAGGCCGTTGTCGTTGCCTAATAAAATACCTGCCAATAATGAGGCCTGGGGGTCTGGCAGGATGTGGTTGATGGTGGTTTGGGCGTTTTGCTTAAAGGTGAAGATGGCTTTTTTGATGGGGCTGCCCTGGTTTTCGGCCACGATGGTGATGCGCGGCCGGCTGATCATGCTGTGGATGCCCTGCCGTGCCAGGTAGTCCCGGTAGCTAAAGTCGGGATTGTCTGGCGGGGTTTGCAAACGGCCGTTTACGGCAATCCTTGTGCCGTAGGCGATGACTGGGAAACGGGGAGCGCGTACCAGAACTAACCCGGTAACGGCCGTTTCCACACCGCTTTTACTGCGTACCCGTTCCGCCGCTACCCGCAAATTTACCACATCATCACGGATGTCTGGCTCATCCACCACGAGACCGGTCACCGTCACATAATCGCCTTCGTTGTAGCTGGCGACATGGGTTTCATCAATGACCGGCTGTGCCCACAGGTAACGCGCGCCCCCAAACCCTGCTGCGGCCACTGTTACCAAAAGCAAGGCTATCTGTTTGTGCCGCCGCAGGAAAAAGGCGGCTGCTGCACAGGAAACGGCCGTAACGCCCCACACCCCTATTGGCCACCCCAAGACAGACGCCAGCCAAATACCAATCATCCAGGCGACAGTCCATTGCACAACAGCCATTCGTTACAACCTGCTCAGAAAATCAAGATTGATGATTAAAGATTAAAACCGGCAGCATCCTGCCACGCTAATGCGCGTAAAATCGCTGCTTTTTCAGTGACACCCTCAATGTGATATTATCGACACGCACCACCTTCTGGTATAGGCCATTCGGTGGATGGCAATAAATCAGGTCATCCAGTTTGGGGTTGCCTATATCGTTTGTTACAATAGCGTCATCGCTCGTAAACTTGCCTCCCAATCAGGCTTCAAGACAGGAACTTTATAAATTGACACAATTTAATCCATCCGATTACCGTATTCTGGCAGTTGATGACAGTGACATCATCCTCACAATGGTGGACACAGCCCTGACATCTGCCAAATTTAGGGTATTAACGGCCCTTTCCGGGGAAGATGCGCTTGAAGTGATGAAAAAGGAAGGGCTGCCTCATCTGGCATTGGTGGATATTAATATGCCTTTTGGCATGGATGGTTTTGAATTTTGTGAAGCTGTCCATGAGTTTAGTGATTTGCCCATTATTATGGTGACCGGTATCGAGGATGAAGGCACGATTGTGGATGCCATTGATCTGCACGCGGAGGATTATATTGTTAAGCCGTTTAACCCTGGGGAGTTGGTCGCTCGTGTGCGCCGGGTGATTCGCAGTGTTGGCAATTTTAGTTACCCACTGACACAGCCAACACGAGTGGATGAGATAACGGCCGTTGATTTTCCCAACCAGCACCTTTTTATTGAAGACACCAAAATCAACCTCACTGCCACAGAAACCAAACTGCTTTACATTCTCATGCGCTCCAGCCCCAACACGCTCAGCAATGACTACATTATTCGCCGTTTGTGGCCGCTTGAACGTGTTGATAAAGATCGGCTGCGTGTCTATATCCATCGACTGCGGCAAAAAATGGCATCTGCACCAAACGCGCGCCGTTATATTTTCTCTGTTCGGGGAAAAGGGTACCTGTTTTCACCTGACGGCGCAGATGAAGATTAGATTGATTGAAGATTGAAGGGCTGAATGCCTGCCAAAACAACAAAAGTTGTGTTCCATGACTCAAGAAACTAAACCCTATGTCATTCTGGCTGTTGATGATAATGCTTATACGCTGCGCATTGTAGAACATGCTTTGAAGCAGGCTGGTTATGCGGTGATGACGGCCGTTTCCGGCAAAGATGCCATGCGTGCCATCAAAGAACAAGGACTCCCCCACCTGGCATTGGTAGATTACCACATGCCCGGCGGCATGAGCGGCTTTGAGCTGTGCCGGACATTGCATCAATTCAGTGATTTGCCGGTTATCATGTTAACGGCCGTTTCCGACGAAGAAACCATCATCACCGGGCTGGAAGAACACGCCGAAGATTACATCGTCAAGCCATTCAATCCAGGCGAACTGGTGGCCCGTGTTGCCCGAATACTCAAACGCATTGGCGACTTTGCCTACACCCTTCACCCCATCACCCGAATAGATGAACGCCTGAGCATCGACTTCATCAACCGCAAAGCACTCATCAGTGACAAACCCGTCTCCCTTACCCCTACCGAAACCAAACTACTTTACATCCTCATGCGCAATGCCGGTGAAATTGTGACAACAGAGTACATTTTGCGCCGCCTTTGGCC
>CAZRIB010000399.1:0-3995 GCA_964600035.1 uncultured Ardenticatenaceae bacterium
AACCTGCAACCTGCATTAATCTTCAACCATCAATCTTTATTTTTTTGAAGGAGACCCATGAGTAAACAATTTCCCTGGTACACAGCACGCGGCGATGACGGCACAACTGGCTTGCTTGGCAAAGGACGGGTTCCCAAACATCATCCCCAGCCGGAGGCATTCGGCGCAGTGGACGAGGCCAGTTCATTTATTGGCTTTGCCCGCAGTATGGTGCAGGATGCGCAGGTGAATGAGGTGCTGCTGCAAGTGCAGCGCCATTGTTACGGGTTAATGGCAGAGCTGGCCGCAGCGCCAGAGGTGCAGGCGCAGTTTCGCCATATTGGTCCGGAGCAAATTAGCTGGCTGGAGGCGCAAACGGATGCGTTTGGGGCGCAGGTGGAGATGCCGCGTGAGTTTGTTGTGCCGGGAGATACGGCCGTAGACGGGGCATTAGATGTTGCCAGAACGGCCGTTCGCCGTGCCGAGCGGCGCGTCTCCTACCTGCTTAGTGAAGGGCTTGTCGAAAACAAGGCATTACTGGGTTACCTGAACCGCCTTTCCTCTTTGCTGTTTGTGTTGGGGCGGTACATGGCCGCCCAGAGTGGGCACGCCCCCACATTGGCCAAACCGCCCAGGGAGCAGGAATGAATCACGCGGGGTCTGTGTCAAAATTGAGTGCGGCGCGGCAGGGAACACGGCCGTATCTCTTGTGGCTGCTTCTTGCCCTGTTTGCCCTGTTCTTCTTTTTAAGCCTGGCAATGGGGTCGGTTCGCATTCCGGTTGGCGATGTGCTGACTATTTTGCTGGGCGGCACACCTGCCAAAGCCACCTGGGCGACAATTGTCTTTAAGTTTCGGCTGCCAAAGGCAATAACGGCCGTATTAGCCGGGTCTGCATTGGCGGTCAGCGGCCTGCAAATGCAAACCCTTTTCCGCAACCCGTTGGCCGGGCCGTTTGTGCTGGGCATTAGCTCCGGGGCCAGCCTGGGGGTGGCGTTGGTGGTGCTGTCTGTGGGAACGGCCGTTTCCGGGTTAGTCGCCTCATTGGGGCTGATGGGGAACTTTGGCGTGGTGCTGGCCGCCACATTCGGCAGCAGTCTGGTCTTGTTTATGGTCATGTTTGCCGCCCGCCGGGTAAACACCATGACCCTCCTCATTTTAGGACTGCTCTTTGGCTACGCCGTCAGTGCCGTTGTTAGCATTTTGCTCTACTTTGCCATCTCAGAACGCATTCAGGCCTACATCAACTGGACATTTGGCAGTTTTGCCGGAGTCACCTGGGGACAGCTTCAGGTACTTATACCGGTTGTTCTAGCTGCCATCGCCATTGGTTGGGCATCGGCCAAGCCGCTAAATGCCCTGCTGCTTGGCGAAACCTACGCCCGTTCCCTGGGGCTGACGGTAAACCGCGCCCGGTTCTGGGTTATTATGAGCGCGTCTTTGCTGGCCGGGGCAGTAACGGCATTTTGCGGCCCCATTGCTTTTATTGGCGTGGCCGTACCGCATCTGTGCCGTTCCCTTTTTCATACATCCGACCACCGGCTGTTGATTCCGGCGGTTGTGTTGATGGGGGGCATTGTGGCCTTGTTTGCTGATTTGGCAGCCCAGATGCCGGGCAGCAATATCGTATTGCCGCTCAATGCGGTCACTTCGCTTATTGGTACGCCGGTGGTGGCCTGGGTCATTTTGCGCCGCCGCAACTTGCGGGCATCCTTTGCCAGCTAATTTTAATCAATTGGCAGGTGGCAAGTGGCAAGTAACATGACCTGCAACCTGCAACTTGCAACCTGTAACCTGCAACCATCTATCAAGCGTACTGTTTAGTGATGAGCCGTGCTTTTTAATTATCAACTTTGACCATGAACAACTTGCTTTTGCAGACAGAAAATTTAACAGTGGGGTATGGCGGACGGCGAGAAAAGCCGCATGTGATTGCCCGTGGGCTTAACCTGGCTTTACCGGCCGGGTCGCTGGTCTGTTTGCTTGGCCCCAATGGGGTGGGTAAGTCTACGCTGCTGCGCACGTTGGCCGGACTGCAACGGCCGTTAACCGGGCGGGTGCGGCTGGGCAATGACGACATCCACACATTGTCTCCCCGGCAGTTGGCAAAACGGCTCAGCGTGGTGCTGACTGAGCGAGTGGATGCCGGGCTGCTTTCAGCCTATGCGCTGGTGGCACTGGGTCGCCATCCATACACAAACTGGCGCGGGGATTTTTCCCGGCATGACGTGGAGATGGTTGACAAAGCCATTGTGGCTGTTGGGGCAGAGGTGTTGGCGGCACGGCCGTTTCATGAACTCAGTGACGGTGAAAAGCAAAAGGTCATGATTGCCCGGGCACTGGCGCAGGAACCAGATGTGATGATTCTGGATGAGCCAACAGCTTATCTGGATTTGCCGCGCCGGGTGGAAATTATGATGATTTTGCGCCGGTTGGCACATGAGCAAGGGAAGACGGTGCTGCTTTCTACGCATGACCTGGATTTGGCGCTGCGCAGTGCCGATGTGGTGTGGTTGATGGAAAACGGCCGTATCCACACCGGCGCACCAGAAGATTTGGTCATTGGCGGACAGTTGGCACATGCCTTTGCCAATGAAGGCGTACATTTTGACGTAATGAGTGGGTCATTCCGCGTGGCGCACCATCCGCTGGGGGAAATTGATGTGATTGGGGAAGGGGTGCACGCCGTATGGACAGCACGCGCCCTGGAGCGGGTGGGGCTTCGGGTGCATTTGGGGCCAAATGGCTCGACGATGCGCGTGCAGTGCCAGGATGATGTGTGGGTGCTGGATGGAAATGGAAACGGCCGTCAAACATTCCATTCTCTGGCTGACCTGACACAGTCGCTGAAAACAAAACCATAACGGCCGTTATGCAGTTTGCACGGGTATAAAAAAAGTGCGGCATCTCGCCGCACTTTTTGTTATGCCTTGTTTTGGTGAACGTGGCAGTATGGTGAGCCTGCCATTGGTTTGAGCTTGCAAGGTTTGCCGCTTTTGGTGGTTGCCTGACAGGTAACGGCCGTTTCTGCCTCTGCTGCTGGTTTCTCGGCCTCTTCGGGCTGCGACTTCTTCCCGGCTTCCGCCTGTTCCACGGCTTCCGCCGTCTTTACCAACGCCATCAGCGCATCAAACTCATCGTAAAAATAGTTGATAATCTCATCCGGGTCAGGAATCAGCCCGGCGTCTGTGGCGACACCCAAAAAGACCTGCTGGTCGTAGCTCATGATGCTGATGCCCAGCCCTACGCGGCCAGACTGCGGAACCCAAAACATGAAATCTTTAATGCGGCTGCCCGCCAGATAAAGCGGGAACTGCGGGCCGGGCACATTGGTCATGACACACGTTGTTTTTGCGCCAAACATGTTCACAATTTGCTCCTGAATGGCTTTGGGGTTCATGCCAATGGCCCCCAAAATGCCAAAGGCCGCAATGGCTTCTGGCGAATTTTTCAGGGCAAGCATCCGTTTGCGCACCTCTGTCAGTCTGTCCAGCGGGTCTGCGATGCCAACCGGCAGTGACAGGAAAACGATGCCAAATTTGTTGCCCAGTTGGGTCATTTCTTCCGGCTTGCGAATGTTTACCGGCACGGCCGCCCGGAAATTCAAATCTTCTACATCCTGCCCTTTGGCAACCAGGTATTGGCGCAAAGCTCCGGTCATGGCGGAAACAAGTACGTCGTTTACTGTGCCGCCGGTGACATTTTTGATGGCCTTGATGTCTTTGAGGGGTAACGGCCGTGACCATGCAGCACGCTTTTGCACACCCAGCGGCCCCTTGAAAATTGTTTGCGGGTCAGATGTGCGCAGCACAAGCCGCCCGGCAGCAACGGCATGGTCTGTACCAGACAAGGCCAGTTCCAGCGCATGGGCCGGGTTGACAATGGCTTCCAATCCTTCGCTGACAACCTTGCCGGACACTTTGCGGGCTGTTTTGACCGCAGAGGCCGCTTGTTGAATGAGAGCCTGAATGACCCCGCCGCCTTGTCCATCCTGGTCATCTTCTTCGGGTGGGGGTG
>CAZRIB010000400.1:0-3993 GCA_964600035.1 uncultured Ardenticatenaceae bacterium
TCCTAAGGAACGAGAATGAAATAACCCACAAAACTGAGATTGGAGATTAGAGATTAGAGATTGGAGACCGGTGTAATCTCTAATCTCCAGTCTCCAATCTCCCGTAAGTTATTAAATCTTCATTCCTAAACACGCTATAATCAATTGTTATGGCCTTTCAAACCCCACCCCACATTAAAGAAATACTGAAAAATCTACCCACCAAACCCGGCGTCTACCTGCACAAAGACAAATACGGCAACATCATTTATGTTGGCAAAGCCATCAACCTGCGCAACCGAGTGCGCTCTTACTTCCAAAAAAATGTCGATTCTGTCAAAACAGACCGGCTTAGACGTGCCATTGACGACATCGAAATCATCACCACAGACAGCGAACTGGAAGCGCTGCTGCTAGAAAACACACTCATCAAAAAATACAAACCGCGCTACAACGTCATGCTCAAAGATGACAAGCGCTACCCCTACATCAAAGTTCACTGGCGCGATGATTTTCCCAAAGTCACCGTCACCCGGCGCATGGAAAGAGACGGCTCTCGCTACTTTGGCCCCTACACCTCTGTTTGGGCAGTCCACCAAACATTAGACCTGCTGCGAAAAATTTTCCCATACCTCACCTGCGACCGGGTAATCACCGGTCAGGATGCCCGCGCCTGTCTTTACTACGACATCAAGTTGTGCAATGGCCCTTGCATTGGCGCAGTCAACAAAGAAACCTACCGGCGCATGATTCAACACCTGATGGATTTTCTCAACGGCAAATCAGATGACATTATTAAACAAATCACAGCCAAAATGGAAACGGCCGCAGCCAATCTCCAGTTTGAAAAAGCCGCCGAGTACCGCGACCAACTCAAAGCCATCAACAAAATCGTCACCAAACAAAAAGTCATCGCCGCCGCCAACACCGACCAGGATGTCATCGCCTTTGCCCGTGAACAAGGCGACGCCTGTGTCCAAATCTTTTTCATTCGCCACGGAAAACTAATCGGCCGTGAATACTTCCTGCTAGACGGCACAGAAGGCGAATCCGACGAAGCCATCCTGCAAGAATTTATGACCCAGTTTTACGACGACGCCGCCCACATCCCAAAGGAAGTCCTTTTGCCACAGGATGTCTCCGAAGCCATGATTATCGAACAATGGCTGCGGCAAAAACGTGCCACCAAAGTCACCATTCAGGTACCCCGGCGCGGCAAAAAGAAAGAGTTAGTCGAAATGGCTGCCAACAACGCCCAAGATACCCTGGCAACATTACGCCAACAATGGGCTGCCGACCGCTCCAAGCACGTTACGGCTATGGCAGAGCTGCAAGAAGCCCTCTCATTGCCTGCCCCGCCCGCCCGCATTGAATGCTACGACATCAGCCATACCCAAGGCGCACAAACCGTCGGCTCCATGGTTGTGTTTGTTCAAGGTGTTCCCCGCAAAAGCGACTACCGCCGCTTTAACGTCCAAACCGTCACCAACGACGACTATGGCGCCATGAAAGAGGTTCTTACCCGCCGTTTCCAGCGCTATAAAGATTCCCTGGCTGGTGAACTGCACGATGCTTCTCAAATTGGCAAGCTCAAAAAAGAAACAGCCTGGTCTATTTTGCCCGATCTGCTCATTGTGGATGGTGGTAAAGGGCAGTTGGCGATGGCAATGGAAGTGCTTGCCCAATTTGGTTTGGAAAAAGAAGTCCCGCTCGCCGGACTGGCTAAACGCGAGGAAGAGTTATTTGTCCCCGGCAATCCCCGGCCAATTGTCTTAGACCGGCGGTCAGAAGGGTTGTATTTGGTACAGCGTGTACGAGATGAAGCCCACCGCTTTGCCAATGAAGGCCATCGCAAACGCCGCTCCAAGGTAGGGGTAGCCTCTATTTTGGACAGCATTCCGGGGGTAGGGCCTAAGCGGCGCAAACTTTTACTCGATCGTTTCGGCTCTCTGGATGGCTTAAGAAAAGCCACAATGGAAGAAATTGCTTCTGTCCCTGGTATACCTGAAGATGTAGCCAAAGCGGTAAAAGCCAATTTGGATTAGGCGTTGTCCGTGAGCCGTCGTTCGATTACGGTCTACGGCTCACGGGTTATGGTTTACGGCCGTTCCTGCTTGAACCGGCGTGCCAGCCGCCATGCCACATAAGTTAGCCCCACCCAGGCCAAAACCCAAGGACCACAGATAATAAGGCGGTAAATGGCAAAATCGGCCGTTTTTTGCACATTGTTTTGCAGCTTAACAGTTGCCGTACGTGCTGTATCACCTGGCCGCCAAACTTGTGGTGTGGGCAGCGGGGTGGCCGTTGGCGTGGGTGTGGGGGTGTTTGTGGGCTGCGGTGTAGGTGTGGGAATGAAAGGTACAAGCCGCAGGGTAATTGTCGCGGAGCCAGCTCTGTCTCGCAGGTAATTCACCTGTCCTTGCAAATCGCCTATTTCCTGTTCAATAGCAACCAGTTCCTGATTGACCCGCAAGGTTTCTGTGATGTCCCGGGTTTCCTGGAGATAGGTGCGCATACGCGCCTGGGTGTCGTACAAATTGGCAAGCTGGGATTCCAGGTCAACCACCTGGTCGGTGACATCACGGCCGGTTACGGACTCATCCAGCACCAGCCCTAATGTGCGAAAGGCACGCATGGTCTCTTCAAACTGCTCGGCAGGAACACCAAATGTCAAGGTGGCGTAGCGGTAACCGTTGTCGTCGTCCCACACTTGTTGTTCCAGAATGTAGCCGTTGAAGCCGACGAGGGATTGGGCAGTGGTAACGGCCGTGTCCGTATCCGTCACTTCCACCTCAATGGTGCCATTTTTAATGAGCAGCCGGTTACTGGCTTGTGCCGAAACGGCCGCTTCCGCAGGCAGCGCCGCCCAACCAACCCACACCAGCCCCATCAATACCACACACACATACAACACATTAAGCCGCTTCATCTTCATGCCCTCCTGTTTCATCCATGTTTTGCACCGGTTCAACCGACTCCTGCCGCAGCAGCGTCACCTGACCATCCAGGCGGCGAATGACCCGCCAAATGCCATACCCAACCAGCAGCACCAGCGCCAACCAGGGGCCGCACACAATACCGTAATAAATTGAGAAATCAGCCACCCCCTGCATCGATTCCTGAAGCTCAACGGCCGCAACCTTCGCCGTATCACCGGGGCGCCACACCTGCGGCGTAGGCAGCGGCGTCGCTGTCGGTGTGGGTGTCATCGTCGGCGTTGGCGACGGTGTGGGTGTGGGCACAAAGGGGTTAATGGTAAGCGTGATGGTGGAAAATGCAGAGCGATCTGCCAAATAATTGATGCGTCCCTGAATCACTGCAATCTCTTCTTCAACCTGTTTGAGCTGCTCATTGACCGTCAACGTTTCTTCCACCGTTTGCGCCTCTTCCAAAAACGCGCGCAGTCTGTCACGTGTCGCTTCCAGATTAGTCAGGCGCGAGTTCAAATCCACAAACTCATCCGTCACATCTGTGCCGGAAACAGCTTCATTGGTCACCGTGCCCAACCCCCGAAAAGCACGCAGGGCTTCTTCAAAGCGGTCAACCGGAACAGCCAGCTTGAGCGTGGCATAGCGGTAGCCAGCCTCGTCGTTGTAGACGGATTGGTTGATGATGTAGCCGCCCATCATATCGGCTGTTTGGATGGCTTTGTCTACGGCCGTATCCGTATCCGTCACCACCAGCGTCATCACCCCATCCTTAATAATCAAGCGCTGCACAGGGCGAGAAGGCGCATTGACAACGGCGGCAGTAGCCAGCGGCGTTGCCACCACAGATACCGATTCCGCCGCATCGGCAGGCGGCTCCTCAGCCGCAGGGGCTTCTACTGCGTCAGCCACAGAAGTCACCATAACGACCTCACCCTCTTCCACAACAGTTTCTGTCACCACACGCGTTACTTCCACCATCACAGACTCTGTCAGTGGCTGACTGGCGCAGCTCGCTGCCAGTAATGCCAGCAGCAAGAATGCCACCCAATGTGACCATTTCTTTTTCATCATCCTGCACCTCCTT
>CAZRIB010000401.1:0-3991 GCA_964600035.1 uncultured Ardenticatenaceae bacterium
GGTGACAAGGTGGCAAGGTGACAAGGTGACAGGGTGACAGGGCGACAGGGCGACAAGACGCAATCTCCAATCTCCAATCTCCCAATCTCCAATCTCCAATCTCCTAATCTCAATCTCCCAATCTCCCAATCTCCTAATCTCAATCCCCCAGTCTCCAATCCTTCCGCCTATACCGTCTCATACAACCTGGCCGCCAAAGCCAATTCCTGCCGAATCTCATCACGCAGCCACTGAGGCGATAAAACCTCCACCTGCGCCCCCCAACTACGAATCCAGGGCTTCATTTCTTGTGGCGCGGCAATTTGCAGCTTCAACAAACACCGGCCATCTGTTAATTTGTGAATTTTTTGGGAAGGATGCCACTGTCTTTCCAACACATGAGGCGTGGCTTCCGGCTGAAAACGCAGCGCAACTTCACACGGCGCTTCGCCATTCATAATGCGCCAACTGTTAGAGAGCCGTTCGTCTAAATTAAAGTCATCAGGAATATCAAAGCGCTCTCTCATCAATTTGGCACTTTCCAGTCTGTCCAGCTTAAAGGTGCGCAAATCGTCGGAATATTCATCATGCCCGATGACATAAATGCCGGATGGGGTCGGTTCCAGCGCGTAGGGGCTAATAATGCGCTCTCTCAGTTTGCCGCTTCTGGGGGAACGATAGTCAACTTTGACTTTTTGGGTGTTCCCCCACCCTTCGGCGATTGTTTCCAGTACCAATACCCGTTGTCGGTGGTTGCCGTGTTTTTCCACGCGGTCGGCTGCCCGTATCAGGTGTTCGGTAAACGGCCGTGGCAGGGTCGTCGCCAATTTTCGCAATGCAGAAACCACATGCGGGTTGTTGCTGTCAATGGTGCGGGAAAGCAGCAGCCCGGCCAACACCATGGCAATCGCTTCATGAAATGTGAGATGAACGGCTGGTAAATAACGGGTGCGGTTAATGCCAAAACGGCCGTCTTTTTGCCAAACCGGAACCCCTTCCTCTGATAAAAAGTCAATGTCCCGGTAAATAGTGCGCCGGTCAACATATAATGCCTCGGCCAATTCTGTCGCTTTCAGGCCATCGGGATTTAGTAAAAGTAACTCTTCTAACTGCCTTAATCGGGAAGTTCTGGTTGCCAGCCGGGTCATTTTTGGGTCTCCAAGAAGGTGTTGCAAACTTCAAATTAGCTCATTTGTTCTGATTTATTATAATAGAAGGCATTGATTGTGTCTATTCCATTTTTATATCGGGCAAAGAAGGCCCTATTTTGGGCAAAAGTTTCCAAAGTTGCTTTTTTCACCTACAATAAATACACGCTCATGAAAAATACGGCCGTTTCCATCCTGAAATTGCAGTCCAAATCAGCCAACTTTTCAGCTACATTTTGGGGTCAAGCAACCAGCTTTTTACAAATGTCAAATTAATTTATGCAGTCACCATTCATTTTAGACAATCAACCAGACGATATGAATGCACGCGTCTCACGGCTGAAAGTGCTCCTAATCGAGCAAGATGATGCAGTTATAAACAACATTCGTTCGGCATTGACGTCACCGGTAGAAAGTTCCAACCAACTTGCCTTTGACCTTTACCTTGCGGCATACCCAACAAATGGCCTGGCTTACCTAAACCAACTGCAATTTCACATCATCTTCCTGGCATTTCAACAAACCAGCACACAAACAGAAGCAGCCATTCGCGCATTAAGCGCAGCCGCGCCTGCAACACCAATCGTCGTGTTGGTGAATAATGATGCGGAAGCAGAAACGGCCGTACGCTTTGGCGCAGACGAAACATTAACAAAAAGCGATCTGACACACCCCCTCCTGCAAAAAATCATCAACGCCACCATCAAACAGAAAAAACTCGAAACCGCCCTCACAGAAAGCGAGGCGCAGCGAAAAGCCATCATCTCAAACATCACAGACGGCATCATCATTTGTGATGAATCATTTCGTATTCTCTTTGCCAACCCAGCCGCCGAAAAACTCCTCAACCAAACTGCAGAAAATTTACGAGGAACACGGCTCCCTGTTCACCAATCAAAAAACAATCAAACCACACTCACCATCCACCCCAAATCTGCCAATCCCAAACAAGTGGAAATCGCTCTGACGGAAACCATTTGGGAAGGGAATTTTGCCTATCTTGCCTCATTTAGAGATGACAGCAGCCAGGCGGAAATAAGAAACCAGCTTTCCCAAAAAAATATCTCTCTGGAACACCGCAATTACGAATTGGATCAATTCAATTCGACCATGGCCCATCAGGTACAAGGGCTGCTCGGGCAAATTATCGGCTATGCCAGTTTGCTGGAAATGCACCACGAGTTTCAATTGGATGAAGAAGCCAAACTAATGCTTAATCGCATTAACCAAAGCAGCCATAAAATGAACAATGTTATCAACGAGCTAATGTTGTTGAGCAGCATTGATCATGGCGAGGTCGATATTATTCCTCTTGATATGGAACGGATTTTGATTGAAGTGTTCAAGCGGCTGCGGTTTCAGTTGGACAAGTATAACGGCCGTATCCGCCAACCCCACTCCTGGCCCATTGCCCTTGGCCAGCCATCGTGGATAGAAGAAGTATGGGTCAACTACATCACCAATGGCCTGAAATACGGCGGCGATCCCCCACAGCTAGAATTGGGAGCAACCCCATTAAACAACGGCATGATCCGTTTTTGGGTACGAGATAATGGCATTGGCATTTCCCCACAAGACCAAAAACGCCTGTTCAAACCCCACACCCGACTCAAGCAGCTTAAAGTACGTGGAGAAGGCCTGGGACTGTCCATTGTAAAACGCATTGTGCATAAATGTGGCGGCGAAGTTGGGGTTATCAGTGAACTGGGTGCAGGCAGTACGTTTTGGTTTACGCTCAAAGCCGCACCCGACTCCCCTGAAAAGTAAAAAACATCCTTTACACTCTTTTTACACCCCCATAACATCCTTCTAAAAAAGCACCCCCATACTACTGACAACTTAACATTGTAAAAAGGCCGTTTTACCCACAACTGGAGGCAGCTCATGTACAAAAAGAAATCAGTCTGGATCGTATTGTTACTGTTGGCAAGCCTGTTCATCGTTACGGCCGTTAGCGCCGACTACGCCGAAGGCACAGGGTGGATCGAAGCCCACGGCAGCGGCGTCGCCGGGCTAAAAGGCAACATCAACACCGTCCGCATTAGCGGCAGCGGCACACTCTACTACCACGACGGCGGCGAAACCGACATCCCCACCGTAACCGGCGTTGGCCGCAAAATAGAACTACCCAATGGCTGGGTAAAATGGGTCGGATTCCACGGCACATTTAGCCTGCAAGATGCCGACCACGTCAAGATTGCCCTGCACGGCCGTAACATCGACCTCTACGCATCAGGAACCGGCTCAGTCTGGCTGCGCGGCAAAGGCACCTACACCATCGGCCACCCGGACGGCACAATCACACACGGCATTTGGGACACCCCCGACAGCACCAACGAACTCCCCCTCGAATAATCATCCATCTTCCCCAAAAGTGCGGCCACTTTTATCTGGTCGCACTTTTACCTTCCCACCCTCCCCTGAAAATTATGAATCACGAAACTACTACTCAGTCACATGTGAAATGAGGGATTAGATTGGTTCAATCTCGGAGATTGAACCAATCTTTGTATCCATCAAAGAACACTTGACTGAGTACTACGTTTGCCACCTGCCGCCTGCCACCTGCCACATCATCATTCATGTTGGGCCACATAGCCAGCATGGTCTCCTAAGAAATCATTAATCTGCCGTTTATATTTTTTTTACACAAAAAGCAAAAAATCCCTTTTGGAATCAACCAATACAACTGATGGGTTGGCATCAAAGGATGGCAGTCCATAAACAGTTGTCTCACCCCCTCGACACAAAAACAGCGGCCAATAGGTCACAACCATAAAACCGGTTTGACCGCTTTACTGTGCCGCCTGTTTTGCTGTGTTACCCGCCCTGCCAAACCTAATGCCCCCATCAGCCCAAACCTA
>CAZRIB010000402.1:0-3969 GCA_964600035.1 uncultured Ardenticatenaceae bacterium
TGGCAACCATGGCAAAACACGTCAGCAAACAGCCCCATTCGCCAATCGTTTTGGGTGAACCGGCATGACCCAGCCGCATATCCTTCCACAGCGGATCACGCTGGGAAAGGGGTTTGGTCAGTGCAAAACCAGCCTGCCAGGGAACTTGAATGCGCAAATAGAGCAGTTCGCCAAAAATGCTGCCCTGGTCATCCTGCATGCGCCAGTCGCCATAGTGCATACCGGGTGTGGTGGGTGCAGTTTGTTGAATGGAAATGTTGACTTCCTGGCCGGGCTGTGCCGACGGTAAGGGCACACTGGCTGGCGCGCCCATCTGTTCACCGCCAACAAATACCAGCTTGAAGCCGCTGCCCCAGGCGCGTGTGCCGGTGTTGCGCACCCGCCATGTTTTGGTGAAGGTTGTGCCGCCAGCAATTTCAGTGTCGTCGGGAATGGTCACGTCGGCCACGTAACGGCCGTCGGCAACACCAGTCGGCACGATCGGACGTTCGGCAATAATGCGGGTGTAGATGACGTCGCCAAAAAAGTTGCCCTGCGGGTCCTGGAACCGCCAGTCGGAAAAGTGCGTGCCGGGTTCGTCGGGCACGGTCATTTCGATGGAGATTTCGACAGATTGACCAACTGGACAGGCGGGTAACGGCCGTTCCGTTTGCGCGGTCATGGGCACACCGGCCGTATGCACCAACTTATACCCGTTTCCCCAGGCAATGTTGCCATTGTTTTCCACTGCCCAGGTTTTGGTAAAGGTCTGGCCGGTTGTTAATTTGGTGTCGTCGGGAATGGTCACGTCGCGCAGGAAACGGCCGTTTGGCTTTGGCTGTTCCGCAATGGGCGTGACAAAAAACGGCGGCTTCACAGCCCCTTCAACAAGACCATCCGCCTGCTTGGGCTGGTCAAATTCCACATCAAAAACCGTATTCAGCGTAAACTCAGTTACCGGTTTAATCAGCTTTTGCGCCTTGTTGGCAATCCCCTCAAAACCGGCCCCTAAATACCAGATGGCCGCCCCCAACACTTCCGGAAAACGGGCATAATACTCAGCGGCTTCACGGATATGCTTCATGGCAACCTCTGGCACGGGCACGCTGTTATGTGTCCAGCCCCATTCGGTGATGAGAACATACGGCCGTTTAATGCCATGCTTGTCACAGGCAGCAAACAACTTCTCAAACCGCCCCAAATGATTCCCCCGCAAAAACCAAATATCATCCACCTTCAGGCTGTATTCATGCAGCGCAACCGACAACTTTTCCGGGTGCTGCTGGCACAATTCCAGATAGCGCAGCATACCATCTGTTTCCCACGCACCCTCTTCCGGCGTGCCGGTGGAATACCCAAATGCCGAAAAACGGTAGCCATCGGCCATTGCCAACTGCCCGGTGTGAAAAGCAAACTGTCCAATCCAGTCCGCCCACTTCACTTCCTTGCGCAGTTCATTAATCGTCTCCACCCACACCAAATCTTTATCCAGCTCCGGCGGAAAGTGCGCTTTGTGCAATTTCCAATGCTCAACGGCCGCTTCCTCCGGCTCCTTGTTGTAATCCGGCACATCAAAACGCAGTCCCGGCGCATCCGACCGGCGGTAAACCAGCACATGAGGCACTTTACTGCCGCCATGAATAATTTCCTGGGCATCAAACAGCCCTGTCATTGAATCGGCGGCTTTAATGAAAAAGGGAATGCCTGCTGCGTCCAGGGCTTTTAGCCAATCGCCAATGCCGCTGGGATTGCCGCCAACGCTGGTGTGAAACCCAATTTTGTTAAATGCTTTCATGCTGCTACCTCCAATGGCTTAGAAAAGGGGGGGAATACTTTTTGTACTTCGAGATGGATAGTTACAGGGTAGGCCAGAAACGGCCGTCTGTCAATGAAATTTGAGATTAAGAGATTAAGAGATTGGAGATTGGGGAGATTAGCTGGTACGAAGCATCTGCCGCCAGATTTGGGTAATGTGTTCGTCTGGCGCGTTTTCGGCCAACAGAGCACCCAAAAGCGTGCCGCAGTCCCGGCAAAACGCCTCGCTGTCTGTCTGGTCGATGGCTAACGGCCGTTCCCACTGCCTGTCCACCCCTGCACCCTCAGGCGCAAAAACCAGCACCGCATCGTGCAGCAGCGCCTTCATGTTGGCAATGTGTACCGACACGGGATTTTCTGAATAGACCACATACCGGTTAACCAGCCGAAAACCAGCCTGCTTCAAAGCCAGCGTCAGCGCCGCCCACGCCTTGGGATTCCAGTGATGAAAGGTAAAAACGAAACGGCCGTTCTCCTTCAGCACCCGCGCACACTCCACAAACACCCCGCCCAAAAGCTCCCGGTAACGGCTTTCCCTGTCCAGCTTATGCGGGTCTACCGCCGACTGCGACCCATCGTACTCCCACCGGGCTGCATCCGGCAAAAGCAGACGCAGCCAAACCCGGAAAAACGCCGCCAAATCACTGTATTGCACACTATCATAATAAGGCGGGTCTGTCACAATGGCATCCACACACCCATCTGGCAGCGACAGTGCCGTTGATGACCCCTGCCGCAGTAAAAAATGGTGTGTGCCGCTTTGCAAATCGGCCAGAGTATGCACTTCTGTACCGCCGTCGTGTTCCGTTGGGATGGGCACAAAAACGGCCGTTTTACCCTCAGCGTCCAAATCCCGTTCACGCGGGGCCGCCGCCCACTGCCGTGCCCGCAAAATGCGGCTGTTAAACAACTTGCGCAGCGTGCCAGAGGCCGCTCGATGGTACACAGGGTTGTTCTCAACGGCCGTATACGGAAAAGAGTACGCATGGTGGCTAAACGTATGGCGAATTGCCCCCGACCGGCGCTTATTCTTGCCCTTATAGCCGCACAACATCGAATTAAACTCCAGCGACGTAGAGACCAGCATCCCCAAATTCAGCCGCACAATCTCCTCAAACCCCGGCAGCAGCGCAATCGCCTCTTGCAAAAAGAGAAGCTGCCGTGTTGAAAACAAATCCAGATAATTGTCAATGCCCTGCCGCACCAGTTCCTTTGATTTGCGCCCCGGTTCAATTTGAAACTGTTCCCGGTCAAACGGCAGTGCCGCACGCATGGCCCCCACACGCCGCCAAAGCTGCCAGTCGGCATCGTCCAATGGTTTGAAAAAGAGCTTGTGTTGGGAACAGTGCCCCACCAGCACAAGCGGCTCGTAGCGGGCAAAGTGAGGCTGTGTCAAATCGGCGGCAAAAGGTTCGCCGCAATCCGGGCAGTGACGTGTGCTTTTTTCCAAAACGGCCGTTTCCTGACAGTCACACACCGCATCATTCACCAACACATGCTTGCCCCCAGCACACAGCCGGTACGTCGTCCCGTCATTTTCCACCCGCAGCGTCCGCGAATCCACAAACAAAGCCGACCGGCAGCCACAATGCCGCCGCCAGCCGTGCAGCGTCATCCAAATGGGTGTGGGCTGCTGGCAGTGGGGGCAAGTCGTTTCAAAAAACGGGTCTAATTTACGCCGGAGCCGCTTGTGGAAGTGGCGAAAAGATTGCTCCAAATCGGTAAGACGCACATCTGTCAGGGTAGCCCGCGCTTGCAGCACAGGAATAGGGTCCAGGTCTGCACCAATCACGTTGGCCCCCAACCGGATGGCTTCATGCAGTGTGGTGCCGCCCCCCATCATCGGGTCTAAAATAATTTTGCCCGCCAGCCCATCCGGCGCGTAATAATCGCGGTGGGCTTCATCTGCCACCAACTGTTTGAGAATAAGGCGAAAGGTGCTGCCACACCGCCGCGCCCACCACTTGTGCAGGTACGTATTCGGGCGGTAATGGTGCTTGTTGTATGCCTCTAATTTGGCAATGGTATTGGCAAATTCAGTCGGAAAAGCGTTGTCTAAGAAAACGGCCGTTTGTCTACGCTCTTGTTCACACATTGGCATGTATTCTAACCCCACCCTAACAAGTGGCAAGCCCATTGTGACTCTGGTAATATCTTTCAACAAGATTAGCAATT
>CAZRIB010000403.1:0-3954 GCA_964600035.1 uncultured Ardenticatenaceae bacterium
GAGAGACTGTACAGTTACTACCAGGGATAGTATTCGTCAATATACACCCGACGTCGATAACGCCTTCTGGCAAAGATGGGTCCCAAAAACAGCCCGGCTACAAACCCGCCCACATGCGCCCACCAGGCTACGCCGCCAAATGATTGTGTACCGGAGACAATGGTGAGCAAACCATTGAAAAGCTGCGAGAAGAACCAGAACCCCAAATACAAAATGGCTGGGATTTCTACAAACCAGGGCAGGAAGAAGAGAGGAACAAGGGTGATGACGCGTGCTCTTGGAAAGAAGAGCAGGTAAGCAGCCAGTACGCCGCTAATTGCACCGCTGGCTCCAATGGTAGGCACGGCCGAATTCGGGTTCACCACAATATGCACCACAGAAGCAATGACGCCGCTGGCTAAATAAAGCAAAAGATAACGGCCGCTTCCCAGCCTGTCCTCCACATTATCTCCAAAAATATACAACGCCAGCATATTGCTAAACAAATGTGCCCACCCGCCATGCAAAAACATCGACGTAAAAATCGTCAGCCACTCAACAGGCAAAGGGTGGCGCAAAAATTGAACAGGCACAACGCCTAAAAACGCCACCACACGCTCTGCCGCCGGTCCCAAAGATGCCATCATGATAAAGATGACAACATTAGCCGCAATAAGCAGCCAGTTGACCACCGGAAAAGAGCGTGATGGTACAGTATCTTGTAAAGGCAACATTAGCCGCTTTCTCCTTCATAGCGAAATGAAAAACCAGACCAATTCAATTTATGAAAATCCATTGTTGCACTCCTTTTACCTTGTTGTAAATGTCTCGCCCAACACAGCATCCAGTGTGGCCGTTAGAAAATCAGCATCATCCATAGAAAAAGGCATTGGCGGGCGAATTTTTAGCACGTTGTGGTAAGGGCCGTCTGTGCCAATAAGAATACCACGTTCCCGCATTTGGTTGACGATGAATGAGGCTTCTTTGTCGGCCGGTTCCAATGTTTCCCGGCTGCGCACCAGTTCAACGCCTAAAAACAAGCCAGAACCCCGCACATCACCGACGATGGGGTATTTATCTAATAACGGCCGTAAACCCGCCAGCAGCCTTTCGCCCACAGCCAGCGCGTGCCCTTGCAAATCTTCCTGCTCCACTACATCCAGAACCGCCAACCCAACCGCGCACGAAACCGTATTGCCGCCGAACGTACTAAAAAACTCCATGCCATTGGCAAAAGCATCTGCAATGTCCGGCGTGGTAATAACCGCCCCGATAGGGTGGCCGTTGCCGATTGGTTTGCCCAGCACTACAATGTCCGGCACAACCCCCTGCATTTCAAAGCCGTAAAAGTGCGAACCAACACGGCCGTATCCCGTCTGCACATCATCCGCAATACACACCCCGCCAGCAGCCCGCACCGCCCGGTAAACAGCCGCCAAATAACCCGGCGGCGGCACAATCTGCCCGCCCACACTGGGCAGCGATTCCGCAATAAACCCGGCCAATCCCTGCCCGGACAGGTGCAGCCGGTCTACAATTTCGGTCACATGCCCTGCAAATTTTAGCCCCGCATCCGGGTCATCCGCCTTATAAAGCCCGCGATACGTGTCCGGGATAGGGGCTGTGTGCACCCAATCCGGCGCGCCCGCACCCCCCGGCCCGTCATGCTTGTATGGGCTAATGTCAATCAGGCCTGTGGTGTGGCCGTGATAAGCCGCCTCCAGCACCACCATATCCTTCTTGCCTGTGTAAGCCCGTGCCAGCCGCAGCGCCAGTTCGTTGCCCTCACTGGCCGAATTGACAAAAAAGCACACAGAAAGCGGCTCCGGCAGGGTTGCGGTCAGCCGTTCGGCATAGCGGTTGAGCAAGTCGTGAAGGTAGCGGGTGTTGGTGTTGAGAACAGCCATCTGCTGCTGCCCGGCGGCCACCACCTGCGGGTGGGCATGGCCGACGTGGGGCACATTGTTGTAGCCATCAAGGTAACGACGACCGGTGTCATCGTAGAGGTACTGCATCCAGCCGCGTGTGACTTTTACCGGATCACGGTAGGAAAGGGAGAGGGAACGGCCGATTTTTTGTCTGCGGCGCACGGCCGTTTCCGTTTTGTCTGGTGTTTTGGGCGGAAAATGGGCCGCCGGAATGCCCACCAACAGATTGGGGTCTGGGCAAAGTGCCCGCCATACAGCCCGCTGCGAGGCAGGCACAACGCCGGGAAAATCACACTCCAGCCCCAGCGTGTCCGTGAGGATTTGCAGGTGCAGGTGGGGCGGCCAACCGCCGTTTTCTGCGGCCATGCCCACATGGGCAAACCGTTCTCCCGCCGCAATGGGTTGTCCCACTTGCAGCTGCTCGCCGCTTGCTTTGCTTAGATGGCCGTACAGGGTGAAAAACGGCCGTTTCTCATCCGTTTCATGGCGCAAAATGACCACCGTGCCGTAATCTTGCGGCTGCGGGTTGTAGGCGATGGCGTGTACCGTGCCGGGCAGGGGGGCGTAAACGGCCGTTCCCGGCGGCACAAACAAATCCAGCCCCATGTGGATGGTGCGCCTTTCGCCGCTGGGTGTGGCAAAAAACGGGGCACTGTACAGCAGGCGGGGTTCGTCATATTGACCAATGCCAACGGCCGTTCCCGCGGCGGCCACTGCGCCAAAAATGCGCCGCGTCAATGCCGGTTCATCAAAATGGTCTGGATTCTCAACCAGCAGCGGCGAAGCCGGGCTTAAATCTAATATAAGATTATTTCGCGTAGCCATTTTAATAATTGCTGAAAAATTTCCCCGATGGGCGGCCAGCCATTGGGCAACGTGGTCGGCGTGGGGTGAAGGGGGCAGGCCGCAGGCGTGGCGCAAGACAGCTTCTGCCAGCCGGGGCGGCACGGCCAGCAGGCGGGGCAGGGTGCGGGCAATGGGGGCCTGGCTGATGGAAAGGTACGGGTCGTCGGGGCGTGCTTTTTGCTGGGTGGCGGCCAGACATGCACTCAGGCTGAGGCGCAGGCAAATGAACGGCCAGATGACGGCCAGCTCTTCTTCCTGCAAGGGCAGGGCGGTGTGGCAGCCCTGCACAATGGCGGCGGCCGCGGCCAGCGGATCGGGCTTGTCCAGAATGGCGTAGGCGGCGGCAATGGCCAGGTCGGCGATGGTGCAGCTGTATACCATGTCGCCAAAGTCGATGAGGCCGAGGACGCGCTGGAAACGGCCGTCAATGTCGCCATCGCCTGCGTCCAAAATCAGGTTCATGTCGTTGGCGTCGTTGTGGATGATGCTGCGGCGCAAATGGGGCAGGCGGGGGGCGGCTTCCTGCGCGTACAAGGTCAGGGTTTGGGCAACGCACGCCTGCATGGCGGCATCGGTCACGTCTGGCAGGTGCTGGTGGATGGTATCGACGGCGTGCTGGAGGTCCCAATGAAAGCGGCGATGGGCGGCCGGATGGTCAAAGTCCATCAGAGCGCGGTCGATTGTGCCGATGGTGCGGCCAATGTCGGCCAGCAGGGCAGGGCTGTGGCGTTTGACTTTGCCCATTGGCTTGCCGGGCAGGTAGGTGATAGCCCACACCAGATATGGCTGGCCGTTGTGGTGGATGGGGGTGATGGTGTCGCCGGTTTGGGTGGGGATGATGGCTGGAACACGGCCGTTTCTGGCGTGGATGTGCTGCATGGCAAGCTGTTGGGCTTGCAGCATGTTGGCTTCTTCCTGGGCGTTGGCAATTTTTAGCACGATGGCTTTGCCGGTTTCTGCCTGCTGTATGAGAAAGTTTTGGTCGCGTTCGCTGGGCAGGGGAACGGCCGTGCCGGAAAAGTTGAAAAGTTGTTTGGCAGTGGTTTGGGCTTCCGCAGGGGTAAATGTTGGGGTGGAATGGATAAGGGACATTTTGCCTGACCTCTGTTTATGAGATGTAGGTGGGGGAGTGGGTCAGGTCAGTATACGGCCGTTTCTTATTCACTGCAAAGGAGAAATCTCCAATCTCTCAATCTCCAAT
>CAZRIB010000404.1:0-3948 GCA_964600035.1 uncultured Ardenticatenaceae bacterium
CATTACCCATCCAAAAAGCCCGCGACTTTTCAGCCACGGGCTTTTTGTTTAACGGTTCAGGGAAATGGGAACTGTAAAACGACTAAAATCTGGTTATTCGTATGCCTCCATGGGCGGGCAGGCACAGACCAGATTCCGGTCGCCATACACATTGTCAATCCGGGCGACGGCTGGCCAGAATTTGTTTTCGCGCAGCCATTCGGCCGGAAAAGCCGCTTGTTCACGGCTGTAGGCACGGTTCCAGTCGGTTTTGGAAACGGCCGTCATCGTGTGTGGTGCATAAGCCAGCGGACTGTCTTCGTGAGAAATTTCACCCCGTTCAATGGCGGCGATCTCCTCACGAATCATAATCATCGCCTCGCAGAATCGATCCAACTCCTCTTTCGATTCACTTTCTGTTGGCTCAATCATCAACGTTCCTGGCACAGGAAAACTCATGGTGGGTGCATGGAAGCCAAAATCCATCAGCCGCTTGGCCACATCATCAACCGTTACAAAAGGTTTCAGATGGCGCAGGTCTACAATGCACTCATGGGCAACACGGCCGTTTTTACCTTTATACAGCACCGGGAAATACGGGTCTAAACGATGCGCCACATAATTTGCATTCAAAATAGCCACTTCAGTTGCCCGGCGCACACCCTCATCACCCAGCATGGCAATGTAGGCATAGGAAATGGGCAAAATGCTGGCACTGCCCCAAGGCGCAGCCGACACCGTGCCCAAGGCATGCTTGCCGCCCACACCCGGCACAACCGGATGCGTCGGTAAAAAGTCAACCAGATGCGGTGCAACGCCGATTGGCCCCACACCCGGCCCGCCGCCGCCATGCGGAATGGCAAACGTCTTGTGCAAATTCAGGTGGCAAACATCTGCGCCATAATCACCCGGACGCGACAGCCCCACCTGCGCATTCATATTTGCACCATCCAGATAAACCTGCCCGCCATTTTGATGCACAATGTCGCAGATTTCCACAATCGCTTCTTCAAATACACCATGCGTTGACGGGTAAGTGACCATGATGGCGGCCAGATTGTCTTTGTGCTGCTCTGCTTTGGTACGCAAATCATCCACATCGACATTACCATTTTCATCGCAGGCTACCACGACCACCTTCATACCAGCCATCACAGCAGAGGCCGGGTTTGTGCCATGTGCTGAGCTGGGAATGAGACAGACATTGCGATGGCCTTCGCCGCGTGATTTGTGGTAGGCGCGAATGGTCAGCATACCGGTATATTCGCCTTGTGCCCCGGAATTTGGCTGCAGGGAAACGGCCGCAAAGCCTGTAATTTCTGCCAGCCACTTCTCCAGCCGCGAAGTCAATTCCTGATACCCTTCCGCCTGATCCAGCGGCACAAAGGGGTGCAGTCCACCAAATTTAGGCCACATAATCGGCAGCATTTCGGCCGTGGCATTCAGCTTCATGGTACAAGACCCCAGCGAAATCATCGAGTGCGTCAAATCCAGGTCTTTATTTTCCAGCCGATTGATATAACGCATCATCTCAGTTTCTGAGTGATAGCTGTTAAAGACCGGATGTGTCAGGTAAGGTGATGTCCGCTCAAAAGCTGGTTCGTAGGCCAGGTCTACGCTGTCGGCCAATGCTTCAATGTTTATTTCGCCGGGAACTGCGCCAAAAATGACAAACAACTTCTCCAGATGTTCAATGAGTGTGACCTCGTCCAACGACACGCCGACTGCGCCATCTTCGTAAACACGCAAATTTATTTCATTGGCCAAAGCTGTCTGAACAATTTCTTTTTGGGAACGTGGCCCGCCAGAAATTTTCAGGGTGTCAAAGACGGGTTTGTCGTTCACAGTGTAGCCCAGCTTTTTCAACCCTTTAGCCAAAACCTGGGTTAGCAAGCGGATGCGCTGGGCAATTTGTTTGATGCCATCCGGCCCATGGTAGACGGCGTACATGGCGGCGATAACAGCCAGCAAAACCTGTGCCGTACAAATGTTGGAGGTGGCTTTTTCCCGGCGAATGTGCTGCTCCCGTGTTTGCAAAGCCAGACGCATCGCCGGTTTGCCTTCGGCATCAATGGAAACGCCAATGAGACGGCCGGGCATATTGCGTTTGTATGCATCACGAGTAGCCATGAAGGCCGCATGTGGCCCGCCGTATCCCATGGGCACACCAAAGCGCTGGCTGCTGCCTACCACAATGTCTGCGCCAAATTCGCCGGGCGGCTTGAGCAATGCCAGTGCCATCAGGTCAGTGGCGACGGTAACCAGGGCATTGTGTTCGTGGGCTTTGGCGATGAATGATTCGTAGTTGATGATGTCGCCGTTTGTGGCCGGGTACTGTACCAATGCGCCAAATGTATCTGCGAAGTCGTAGGTTTCGTGATTACCTACTACAACGTTGATTCCCAAAGGTTCGGCGCGGGTTTGGACAACGGCGATGGTTTGGGGATGGCACAGTTCGGAGACAAAGAAGGTCATGGCGGTGGATTTGCGCGGGCGTTGGCGGAGTGCCAGGGTCATGGCTTCAGCGGCGGCCGTGCCTTCATCCAGCAGGGAGGCGTTGGCAATTTCCATGCCGGTCAGGTCCATGATCATGGTTTGGAAGTTGAGCAGTGCTTCCAGCCGTCCCTGGGAAATTTCTGGCTGGTAGGGGGTGTAAGCTGTGTACCAGCCAGGGTTTTCAAAGATGTTGCGCAGGATGACCGGGGGCATGATGCAGTCGTAATAGCCCATGCCAATGAAAGAGCGGTACAGTTTGTTTTTGGCGGCGATGGCACGCAGCTCTGTTAATATCTCGCTTTCGCTGCGGGGTGGTTCCAGGTTCAGGTTGCTGCTGCGCCGAATGGCCTGGGGGACTGCCTGAGCGACGAGTTCGTCGAGGCTGTTTAGCCCCAGGGTATGGAGCATGTCGTTGATGTCGTGGGCGCGAGGGCCAATGTGGCGGTCTACAAAATGGTCTGTGGGGCGAAGGAGTTCGCGGTTGGATAAACGGCCGTTCTTTGCTGCTTTCGCTGCGGAACGGCTTTTATCGAAGGCTTGTACGGTCATAATAACCTCCAGTGGGAAAGGCTGCCCTTACTCTGCCCAAAATATGGTGAGGAAAGGCAGCACAGCCGACTTATGGGGAATTGGTGTGTAGTTGGGTGGTTCAGTGTTCAGTGTTCAACTGACGGTTGCCAGAAGTAACAGCCATTAATAACTGAATACAGATGGCTGAACAGGGATGTTAGCGTTCTTCACAATACTTTTGGTATGCCTCGGCATCCATCAGTCCATCAAGTTCGGATGGATCGGTGATTTTAATGCGGATCATCCAGGCTTTGCCGTAGGGGTCTTCATTGATCATCTCTGGAGCGTCGATGATTTCTTCATTGACAGCAAGAACCTCACCAGAGATGGGCATATACAGGTCGGCGGCTGCTTTGACGGATTCGACGACACCAAATGAATCGCCAGCATTTAGGGCATCGCCTTCGCCGGGGAGTTCGACGTAAACGATGTCGGAGAGGGAATCCTGGGCATAGTCTGTGACACCGATGACGCCCTCCTCGCCTTCTACCCGAATCCATTCATCTTCTTTTGTATAAAGCAGGTCTGCGGGAATATTCATGACTTTCTCCTGTTTTCACTTTATCTTGTTTGGGTACTAGAAATAAAAAAGGACGCGCAGCAAGAAGGTCGTTGCTGGCGTCCTCTGTCATGAACCTGAGAGATTCACCTCTTGGGTGAGGCTTGCCCCTTCGGTGCGGCGGTGTGCCGCTTTCCAGAGTTGCCCGGCCAATCGGTCCTTTTACCTGAGAGATTCAACCCTTCGTTAAGGCATTGCCCCTTCGGTGACCCGGAGAAACCAGATGCTCTCCCGAACGGCCGTTTGTGGCTATTAACTGCTGTCAAGTGCGCGGATATTGTTACTTACCATTGTACGAATGGCTTAGTTAGATAGCAAGAGCAAAATTTTCGGTCAAAGAAAAC
>CAZRIB010000405.1:0-3945 GCA_964600035.1 uncultured Ardenticatenaceae bacterium
CGGGTTACGTAAACCAGAAACACTTTCCGACATTGACGACAGTGGCGGAAGTATAAAAAATCGTTTTTGGGTGGTCAAGGTTGTTTAGCCAGCCATCCAGCTAACTTGAACAACTTCCCCAAAAAGCCTACTCATTAAACAACTCGCCCACGCTGCGCCCCTCATGTGAACGCTGAATCACTTCGGCCAACAGTTCCGCTACTGTCAGGACGGTGATGTTGGGCAGCATTTTCTCCGGTGGAATGGGGAGTGTATCCGTGGTAATGATTTCTTTGATGGGCAGAGATGCCAACCGCTCCACTGCTGGCGGCGACAGCACAGGATGGGTAAAGGCGACGTATACATCTTTTGCCCCTTTTTCTTTGGTTAAATTGACTGCCTGGGTAATGGAACCGGCCGTATCTACCAGGTCGTCTACAATGATGACATCTTTACCTGCCACATCACCAATCAAATTCAAGGCTTCTCGCTTGCCGTCTGGCGTGCGCCGTTTTTCCACAAATGCCAATGGCAAATCCAAATAAGCGGCAAAGTTACGGCCGCGTTTGGCATAGCCCAAATCCGGTGTCACTACAACTGCATCCAACTCTTTGGCAATAAGATAGTTCCCTAAAATGTGCATTGCCCGCAGCATGTCGCCGGGAATTTTGTAAAAGCCCTGTATTTGTTCTGCATGTAAATCAATGGTAATCCAGCGGTCTGCACCGGCCACCTCTATCATATCGGCCAAAAGGCGGGCAGAGATGGGCACACGCGGCTGGTCTTTTTTGTCGCTTTGGGAATAGGCCATGTAAGGCACAACCACCGTGACGCGCCCGGCTGAATCACGTTTCAGGCAGTCGATGGCGATGAGCATTTCCATGATGTTGCGATGCACAGGCCGGGTATGGGTCTGGATGATGTAGCAATCTTGCCCACGCACACTGCCGTGCAGTTTGACGAATAAATTTTCATTTGGGAATTGAACGATGTCCCAACCGCTTAGGGGGATGCCTAAATAATCGGCTATTCTTTGTGCCAACTGTGGGCAGCCAGAACCTGCAAATAATTTGATGTCGCCATACATTTTTTCTTTCCCTCCAACATGAAAAAGACGAATCCTGAGATCCGTCTTGGCACTAATTCATATTTATATTGCTTCTTGAAGCTGATTCATGAGTTTTGTCACGGCCGTATAGGGGTCTAGTTCACGTCTGGCAACGGCCGTAACCAAACGCGCTCGTTCACCCTCAGGAACGGCCGTTTGCAGCCTCGCCATAAACCGTTCCTGAAGCAGCAGCCTCATTTCATACTGACTGCGGTCTTGCTCCCGCACCAGCCACTGCCCCGACTCCTTCAAATAAGCCAGATGTGCCTGAACGGCCGTTACCAACTCCTCAATCCCCGTGCCATCCGTCGCCACAGTCTCCTTCACCGGAATCTGCCAGCCATCCTTACTAACCGGCACATAATCCGCCGGCAAAATCACCTTCTCAATCGAACCATGATGACGCATGCCATCAGCCGGACCCAAATGCAGCATCATTTCCAGCGCCTTCACCGTGCGGTTTGCGCCGGGTCTATCCGCCTTGTTCACCACCAAAATATCGGCAATTTCCAAAATACCGGCCTTAATCGATTGAATCTCGTCCCCCATGCCGGGAGCCTCAATCACCAAAGTTGTATGGGCGGCACTGGCAATGTCTACCTCCGCCTGTCCTGCGCCAACCGTTTCAATCAAAATCACATCAAAGCCGGCCGCGTCTAAAATTTTGGTAACAGAAGCCGTCGCCCGTGACAGCCCGCCCAAACTGCCCCGCGAAGCCAAACTGCGGATAAAAATCCCCTTGTCGCCAGCCAAATCTCGCATACGTACCCGGTCGCCTAAAATGGCACCGCCGGTAAATGGGCTGCTGGGATCAACAGCCACCACCCCAACCCGATGGCCTTTTTTGCGGAACGCCTTTGCCATCTCATTGACCAGCGTGCTTTTACCAGAACCGGGGGAACCCGTTACCCCAATGACATGGGCGTTGCCAGTGTGGGCATACAGAGCGGTAACGGCCGTTTGCGCCGCCTCGTCACTGTTCTCCACCTTGCTAATCAGCCGGGCAATCGCTCGCGCTTTACCCTGGCGAACACCTTCAATCAACTCAATCACGACGCACTTCACTCCAGACAAAATTTACAATATCATCCATGCTGGAGCCGGGGCCAAACACGCCGCGCACACCCATCTTTTTCAACGCCTCCACGTCCTCATCCGGGATAATCCCGCCCAAAAAGACAGGCACATCCTGCATATCATTTTCAGCCAGCAGTTTCATAATTTTTGCCATCAACGGCATATGCGCACCAGATAAAATGCTCAAGCCAATGGCATCGACATCTTCCTGAAGGGCAGCCTCGACAATCATTTCCGGTGTTTGCCGCAGCCCCGTATAAATGACCTCCATACCGGCATCACGCAAGGCGCGGGCAACAACCTTTGCGCCTCTGTCATGTCCATCCAAACCCGGTTTACCAACTAAAATGCGCGGTTTTTGTTCTGCCATATGTTTCTTCTCCAAAAGTTGACTGTGCTAAAGTGTGTGAATGTGAAAATGTGTGGCCGTCATTATACCGACTGCCTTGATAATGGAAAATGGGGAATTGAGAATGGAGAGGCTGTCTCCGTTATGTCATTACTCTGTTTGCTGGCAATTTTGGCAACGGCCGTAAAATTCCACCAAATGCCCCTCTACAAAAAAGCCAAACTGCTCCCCTATCGCCTCCGCCAACTCCGCCAGCCCGCAGTCGGTCAATTCAATCACGGCATGGCACGATGAACAAACCAGATGATGGTGGTGGCCGTCGTGCAAAAGCACATAATGCGCCGCGCCCGTCCCCTGATAAACCGGCCGAACGACATTCAACTCGCTCAACAGCTCCAGCGTGCGGTAAACTGTCATGCGGCCAATGCCCGCCTCCCGCGCCTGCACCTGAGCAGCCAGTTCATCGGCCGTTAGATGGCCGCCTCCGGCCAGCAGCACCTCCAAAATAATCTGGCGGGCGGCTGTCATTCGGTAGCCTTTCTCTTGCAAAATGTTTGTCAATTCACGCAAGTCGGTTGTCATCACATCCCTAACCTTCTTGTTACCACGCCGCGCTTTGGCGCAAACAGGAATACCAAAACGAAAACGGCCGTTGACACCAACACCACGGCCGGCCCGGAAGCAATGCTCAGGTAATAGGACACATACACCCCTGTCACCCCGGAAAATGCCCCAATCGCGGCGGCCACCCACATCATCGGGGCTAACCGGCGGGTCAGCAGGGAGGCGGCCGCAGCCGGGGTGACCAGCATTGCCAGCATTAAGGCCACACCCACCACTTGCAGGGAAATGACAATGGTGACGGCCGTTAACACCAGCAGCAAATAGCGGAAAAAGCCCAACGGCAGCCGCAGAGTCTGCGCCAGTGTCTCATCAAAAGAAATCACCATAAATTCCTTAAAAAAGAGCGCAATGATCAACAAAACGGCCGTGCCCAATCCAAATGTAATCCACAAGTCAGTTGGTGTAACACCCAGCAAATTGCCAAACAAAAAATGTGCCAAATCGACTGTGTAATTGCTCGTCGCCGAAAGCATGGCAACGCCCAGAGCAAAAGCCCCGGCAAATATCACGCCAATGGCTGTATCTTCCTTCAACTGCCCTCGTTCAGAAAGCGCACCAATGGCAACGGCCGTTACCACACCCATCACCAACGCCCCCAAAGCCAGCGGCAGCCCCAACAAAAAAGCGGCCACAACACCCGGCAAAATTGTATGCGCCAACGCATCCCCCAAAAACGCCATACCGCGAAGCACCACATACGTACCCAAAACAGCGCAAACAATCCCCACCATCACAGCCGCCAACAGCGACCGCACCACAAAGCCATAACTCAATGGGTCAATCAGCCACGTCATCAAACCGTCTCCTC
>CAZRIB010000406.1:0-3927 GCA_964600035.1 uncultured Ardenticatenaceae bacterium
AATATACGTAACCCGAAGTCCGTGTCCCGTTTTCCGACGAGGTTATCAGAGGCAGAACACACGGATTACTGAATACAGATTACTGAATACGGGTACCAGGTCTCTTTCGTAATCCGCGCGGGTAGTGGTTTTTCAAACGGCCGTTTACCCGCTTCCCCCATCCCAGCGTAAACCCATCTACTTGAAAAAGCACCCAGCCATTTTCCCCGGCATCTGCCAAATCATGGCCTGCCAGAAAAGCGGACACGTCCGGGTGGTCTGCCGGGCGGCTGGTGGCTGCTCCCCATTCTCCTGGCCGGAGCGACATGGCCAGATGGTGGGCTGGCCGGAAGTGATTGCGTCTAACTTCGCCTAGCAGCAGGCCGGTGCGGATGATGTGCAGCCGTTGGGTGGGCAGTTGGAACAGCGGCAGACGGTAGAGACGGCCGTTTACCTCTGTCATTTCCTCTTGTGCCCAGTCCACTGCCAGCCCTGCTTCTGCGACAAATTGCTGCCAAAGTCGGTAACTTTCTTTGGCCGGTGGCCGCAAATCAGAAGGCGGCAGTTCCGGCAGTTCGTCGCCTGCTTTTTGCAGCACGGCCACAAAATGGCCTTCACCGGGAAAGTGGTGGGGCCATAATCTTACTGCGGCTGATAAATCAACGGGTCGTTGGGTTTGGGGCTGCCAATTGGTACGGCCGTTACGCCACCCTGCAAATTTGGGCACATCCACCAGCGTAAAGGCCGGATGCCGGTCTAGAAAACGGGCAATGCTTTCCTCGTCCTCTTCTGGCGCAAAGGTGCAGGTGGCATAGATGAGCAAACCGCCGGGACGCACAAGAGAAACGGCCGTGTCCAAAATATGCCCCTGCCGCGTCGCACACGCCGCCACCATCTCCTCGCTCCACTCAATTCGCCCCCCTTCCGCCCCAATTTTGCGAAACATCCCCTCACCAGAACAAGGCGCATCCACCAGCACCTTGTCAAACACCGCCCCCCACAAAGCCGCCAACCGCGCCGGTTCCGCATTGGTAATTGTGACATTTCGTGCCCCCCAGCGCTCCAGATTTTCCCCCAGAATACGGGCACGTCCTGTATGCACATCATTCGCCACCAGCAAACCATCATCTCCCATGCGCGTAATGAGATGGGTAGACTTCCCGCCCGGCGCCGCAGCCAAATCCAGCACCAACTCACCCGGCTTGGGCGCAGCAACAGCTCCCACACTCATGGCCGATGGCTCCTGCAAATAAAAAAGCCCTGCCGCATGGTACGGATGACTGCCCGGCTGGCTGTCATCTGCCACCCGGAAACCCGCCGGTTCCCATTCGCCTACGGCTTCCAGCGAAAACGGCGATTTGCTGATAAAATCGGCAGCACTGATTTTGAGCGTGTTTACCCGCAGCCCAACATGGTGAGGCAGTTGGTAACTTTGTAAAAAGTGGTCAAATTCATCACCCAGCAGTAAAGCCATGCGAGAAAGAAACTCAGGTGGCAAAATATCCATAAACATCCCGAAAAATTTAATCAAAACCAAGTGCAGTGATACAGGGTAGCAGCGAAGGAGATAAGGAACAGAGATGCGGAGTAGAAAAGGAAACGTTGAACCTGTACCCTGTCACTTGCAATCTGTCTAATCTCCAATCTCTAATCTCTAATCTCTCATTTCCTGACGACCTGTACACCAACAATTGAGAAAATTAATGACAGCTCAGATGATAACACAACTAACCCTTCCTCATGGCACAATTGACCTGCCTGCCTTTTTGCCCGACGGGACACAGGGCGTCGTCCGCAGTGTAGATATGGCTGATGTGGCGCAGGTAGGCATTCAGGCAGTGCAAATGAACGTCTTTCACCTGATGCAAAGGCCTGGCTCCTCCACGATTCAGGCATTAGGTGGCCTGCACCGGATGACGGGCTGGGATGGCCCCATTTTCACCGACTCCGGCGGTTTTCAGGTTTATTCCCTCATCCGCCAGAACCCCAAGAGCGGCTCTATGAATGACAAAGGGGCGGTTTTTCGCGTAGAGGGTAAGAAATTCAACCTGACACCGGAAAAAAGTGTGCAGCTTCAGTTGAGCTATGGCGCGGATGTTGTTATTTGTCTGGATGACTGTACACACGTGGATGACGACATGGCCGCACAGGCACAGTCGGTGGCGCGGACGGTGGCCTGGGCGCGCCGATGCCGGGCAGAGTTTGACCGGTTGTGTGAGGAAAAGGGGTTGGCGGGGGCGCAGCGCCCCAAGCTGGTGGCGGTGGTGCAGGGTGGCGGCTCGCCCGATTTGCGCCGCCAATGTGCAGAGCAGCTTCTTGAGATTGGCTTTGATGGCTATGGCTATGGCGGCTGGCCGCTGGATGCGGATGGCAATTTGCTGACAGAGATGTTGGCGTTGACGCGGGAATTGATTCCCCGGCAATTTACGGTTCATGCGTTGGGGGTGGGGCATCCGCCGTATGTGCAGCAGTGTGTGGCGATGGGGTATGAGTTGTTTGACAGTACGATGCCGACGCGGGATGCGCGACACGGCCGTCTCTACACCGCCGCCCCCGACTTCACCAACTTTGGCTACACCTACATCAAGGACAAAAAGCACATCAAAGCCGACCGCCCCATTATGCCCGGCTGCGACTGCCCGGTATGCGGCCGTTTGTCGTTGGGCTACCTGTACCACCTGTTCAAGCTGAATGACAGCCTTTTTCCCCGGCTGGCGACGCTGCACAATTTGCGCTTTATGGTAAATTTGATGCGTAAGCTGCGAAGACAGGGCTAAAACTGAGGACTAACTGATGGGTAAAGAGAGACCGATTGACAAAATAACGATTAAGGGGTTCAAGTCCATCCGGGAGTTGATTGATTTTAAGCTGCAAGGCATCAACATTTTGATTGGGGCGAATGGAGCGGGCAAAAGCAACTTTGTGGACTTTTTCTGGTTTTTGCGGGAAATGGTGGAAGGACGCTTGCAATTTACCGTGCGCCAACAGGGTGGGGCTGATCGCCACTTGTTTATGGGGCCAAAAGTAACGCCACAATTGGAAGTTGCTCTTTATTTTGGCTTGAATGGCTATGAGTTTTGCCTGGAACCGACGGTGGATAACCAGTTTGTGTTTCAGTATGAAAGAGTATATTACGCCGGTTACTATTACTCGGAGACGAGGCGTGATTTAGGCTTAGGGCATCAAGAGTCAAAGTTGAAATCATCGGTTGGACAGTGGATAAACGATAGAATAGAGGATTATGTGTACCCGGCCGTATCCAGTTGGATGGTGTATCATTTTCACGACACCAGCGCCACTGCCTCCGTGCGTCGGGAGCACGCTTTACGCGACAACGAGAAATTACGCCACGACGCGGCCAATCTGGCTCCGTTTTTGTACCGTTTGCAAGAACAGTACCCGGAAACCTATCAGATGATTCGGGAAACCGTGCGTTTGGCTGCTCCCTTTTTTGATGATTTTTGGCTGCGGCCACAACAGGCTGCCAGTGGTGAAGAAACGTTGTTTCTGGAATGGCGGCAAAAGAACAGTGACTATCCTTTTCATCCCAGCCAGCTTTCCGACGGGACGCTTCGGTTTGTTGCTTTGGCGACTGCGCTGCTTCAACCAAACCCGCCTACCACTATTTTGCTGGATGAGCCGGAATTGGGGCTGCATCCCTATGCACTGGAGTTGTTAGCAAATTTAATAACCCAGGCGGCGACGCGGACACAGCTTATTGTTTCTACGCAATCGGCCACGCTGCTTAACTACTTTGAGCCGGAAAAGATTGTTGTTGTGGATAGACAGGATGGCGAGACGCGCTTCCGTCGGTTGGACAGTGATGCGCTGGCGGTGTGGTTGGATGAAGAATACACCCTGGGCGAGTTGTGGCAAAAGAATGTGTATGGTGGGGGGCCTGTACATGAATAGGCTGATCGTGATTGCCGAAGGGGTGACGGAGCAAAC
>CAZRIB010000407.1:0-3921 GCA_964600035.1 uncultured Ardenticatenaceae bacterium
GTCATCCGCGTTAATCTGCGTCCTAAAAATGTGTAAAAATTTACTTTACAAGGCAATAGGTAAACCGCAGAAAGTTTTTAGAGACAAAAAACACCTATATTTGCGGTTTGCTTGGGTAAATCACAAAGAAAAGGCAACTTTTCATCAAAATTCTTTTTGTGGTTTACCTGACAACGCAAAAGAGCAGGTATGAAGAAACGTACATCACTCATCATGGGCGCAGCCCTGTTAATTATTCTGTCAGCAGCAGGCGGTTACTTCGGTCTCAAGGCCATTCCACCACGCTACCAGACACGCCTGCCCGAACCGCTGCGCCAAATTGCTGCCCCACGCACACAAGCACCCATTTTGCCAACGGCCGCCATTCAATTCGACACCCAAACTCTGCTGGCCGACAACGCCGCCATCGAAACGGCCGAACCTACCACTGCGCCCACCCTGCCTGCACCACCAATCATTTCACAAACAACAACCGATTCACCAACCCAAACGCCGCAGCCAACACCGACCACAACACCCACGCCCATCCCCACGCCCTCACCAACGCCCATTCCCGCGCCGCCATCGGTGCGGCTCAACGGCATCCAGCACCAATTTCAAAGCTGGAACAACTGCGGCCCAGCTACGCTGGCAATGACATTAAGCTACTTTGGCCTCAATCTGAGCCAGGAACAAACGGCCGCCGTTCTCAAACCTAACCCGGAAGATCGAAATGTAAGTCCCTGGGAAATGGTTGATTATGTGAATGAATACACGCCATACAAGGCCATTTTTCGGGTAAACGGCCGTATCGACACCATCCGCCGCCTGCTCAGCGAAGGCATTCCCGTCATCGTCGAAATTGGCATCGACCCGCCCGGCGAATTTCGCTGGATGGGCTGGTACGGCCATTACCTGCTCATCGTGGCCTATGACGATGCTGCGCAGCAATTTAGGGTCTACGACTCCTGGTTTGGCACAAGCGAAGAACCACTGACAAATGCCAACCCAGACGGCCGTATTCTGACCTATGCCGATGTGCAAACCTATTGGCCGCACTTCAACCGTAACTACATCGCCCTGTACCGCCCGGAACAAGCCCAAACTGTCGCCGACATCATCGGTGCAGATATGGACGATGCTACCATGTGGCAAAACGCCCTGCGCAAAGCCCAACAAGATGCCGCCTCTGACCCGGAAAACGCCTTCTACTGGTTCAACCTGGGCACAGCCTATAATGCCCATCAAGAATATGAAAAGGCCGCGCAGGCATTTGACCAGGCACGCGCCATTGGTCTGCCCTGGCGCATGATGTGGTATCAATTCGGCCCATACGAAGCCTATTACCAAACCGGACGTTACGAAGATGTCATTCTCCTGGCCGATGTCACTTTGCAGGATCGGCCGTATTTTGAAGAGTCGTTCTACTACAAAGGGCTGGCTCTGGAAGCTCTGGGCAGCCACCAGGAAGCTGTTGAATTTTGGCAAAAGGCCGCTGAATTCAATCCCAATTACCGCCCGGCACAAGAAACATTATCCCAACTCGAAATTCATAATTCATAATTCGTAATTCGTGTGGTTTACATATCACTCAGCAATCAATACCTTGCTGGAGAAAATCTTATGACAAATCGAACAAAATTCATCATTTTAGCCGTTGTTGGCGCTCAACTAATTATCGCTATCAGTCTGTTGGCTCTGCCCACAATGGCTCAGGCACTGCCTGGCCGTTACCGTGTTGCCTTGCAAGAAAGATACCCGGCTGTGGGTCAGGCAACAGAGTGGGTGATTCAACAAGTAGCTCCCGTGGCAACAGCTTTGCCCGCACCCAGCCAGGCAAATAACAGCAATGTGGATATTGCCGCTTTGATAAATGAACCGGCAGGAGAGGAAACGGCCGTTTCCACCGCCACCCCCCAACCCACTGCAACACCCAAAGCACAACCAACCACCACAGCCCAGGAACAATCCACCCCAGAGCCAACCGCTACACCACTGCCATCACCGACCCCCATCCCCACACCCACGCCATTACCAGAACGCATCATCCTGGAAGGCATGGGGTCCGTGCGGCAATCCTTCAACAACTGCGGCCCAGCCAACCTCACCCAGGTGCTCAACTGGTACGGCTACGACATCACCCAGGAAGCCGTCGCCTCCTACCTCAAACCAAACAGCGAAGACCGCAACGTCAGCCCCTGGCAAATCGCCGACTACGTCAACGAACAAACCTTCAATGAATTCCGCGCCATCACCCGCAGCAACGGCACACTGGAACTAATCAAACAGTTCATTGCCGCCGGCTACCCCGTCGTCATAGAAAAAGGATACACCTTGCCAGAAACCGGTTGGTATGGTCATTACCTCACCGTCTACGGCTATGACGACGCCTTGCAAGAATTTTATAGTAAAGATACATACCTTGGCCCCTTTGACGGTAACGGCCGTGTAGACAGCTACGACGTCTACCGCGAACAATGGCAGGCATTCAACTACACCTTCTATGTTGTCTACCGGCCAGAACAAGAAGCAGAAGTCATGGACATCCTCGGCCCAGAATTGACCGACGACTTCACCATGTGGCAGCAGGCCGCCGCCCGCGCCGAAAAAGACACAAAAGCCGACCCCAACAACCCATTCGCCTGGTTTAACCTGGGAACAGCCCTTACCAGAATGGGCGCAATTACCGGCGACCACGACTATTACCAAGGGGGTGCACAAGCCTTTGACCGTGCCCGCGAAATTGGCCTGCCGCCGCGCATGTTGTGGTATCAATTTGAAGCGTATCTGGCCTACTGGCGCACAGAACGCCTGCAAGATGTGTTGGATTTGGCAGACGCAACACTGGCAACACAAGGTGGCCGCAATGTAGAAGAAACCTATCTTTACAAAGGCCATGCCCTGTCAGAATTAGGGCGGCTCACAGAAGCACGTGCCGCTTATGAAGAAGCACTGAAAGTCAACAGCAACTTCTATCCGGCACAAATTGCTCTGGACTGGGTAAATTCACTCCTCAACGGGGGCTAATGCTCTTATTTAGGAATTAATGTAGCGGAAGATTGGTTCAATCTGCGAAATTGAACCAATCTATACCAATTAAACAGATATAAAAAAGCCGTCCCCGAACTACCAGAGACGGCTTTTTGTGTGAATGAATCACTGCTTATTCTTCAACAGGTGGTAAAGCCTGCCAAATCGTCAAATCATCAAAAGTTACTGCGATTGTGCCGCCATCAAAGGCAGTACCGGCAAACCCGGCATACCCATTGGTATATGTAGAATCATTAGCAGCCGCCACAAATTTGTCATTCACATAGAGCTGTAATTCATCGCCCAAACAAACAGCCCGAATTTTGTTGGTGCTGGCTCCTTTGTTGATGGCTGAACTAGAATCCCAATCTACAAGGGGGTTCACATTGTCGCCTTCGCCCTTTGCAATGGCGTAATAACCATCGCCGCTAATGAGGAAGTAGTAGCCGTCGCCATTGTTGCTAACATCAGCCCGGCACATTACGCCATAGGCGTTGTTTTCATAGTCGGTTAGCTGATTGCTGGTCACTTCGATCACAACGTCGGTATGTGGCTGCTGATTAAGTCCCCAAATGTAGCCGCTGTCGTCTGTTTCAAAATAATATGCGCCATCTATAACTTCCAAATGACTTACGCCATCGCTGGAAACGTACCGCTCCCATGCCTTGATGTTGCTGAAATCTTCGGTTAGCAGCACTTCTCCTTTGGCAAAGCGGTCTTTGGCACTGCACCCAATGACGATAAGGCTGGCGGTTAATGCCATGATGATTAAGGTTATGGTTTTACGCATTGATTCCCTCCTGGTGGGTTGTAAAACGGTTAGGTAGATGGTTTCCAAGCAGTTTATATGCTGCGCTGCTGCTTTTCATTAAAACTATTATAGGGGAGTGTGTGACTTTCTTAATAGCCTAA
>CAZRIB010000408.1:0-3903 GCA_964600035.1 uncultured Ardenticatenaceae bacterium
CACCCTGTCACCCTGTCACCCTGTCACCCTGTCACCCTGTCACCCTGTCACCCTGTCACCTTGTCACCTTGTCACCCTATCGCCCCATCGCCAACTACGGCTGGAATAACGCCGGGTCAATCGCCCCTTGCCCTTGCTGAATAATAAAATAATTTCCCAGACTATACTGCTGCATCGGCAAAATAAATTGTTGCGCCTGATTGGCAATGCCCCCAAACCCCGGCCCAAGATACCACAGCGCCGCCCCTTTAATTTCTGGATAAGCCGCATACATTCGGGCAGCCCAGGCCACATCATTCATCGCATCCGCAGCCGACGGCACATTGTTATATTCCCAGCCCCATTCGGTAATCAAAATGGTTGGGCGAGGAATGCCATGCTTGTCACATATATCAAACAACGTCTGGACACGCCCCATCAAATAAGGATACAAATAGCCCACGTCATTGGCGCGGTAGCTGTATTCATGCAGGGCAATCGCCAACTTATCCGGGTTTTCACCGGCCAGCCGCAAAAATGCCAGCATGGCGGGGGTCTCCCATTGGTACGGCTCCGGTTCACCGGCTGACCAGCCGAATGCGGCCCATTTATATCCTTGAGCCAATGTCAATTTAGCTGTTTCCAACGCAAACTGTCCCAACCACTCAGCCCGATTTTTGTCAACTTCATTGATTGTTTCAAACCAAACGTAATTGGGGTCTAGCTCAGGCGGAAAACCGGCTTTGTGCCATTCCCAATGCTGCAATGCGGCTTCCGCAGGTGGCAAGTTGTAGTCGGGCACGTCTGGGCTGCCAATGGGGGCTGCACCGGCGTAAGGGACGGTACGGCGAAAAACGAGGGTATGGGGAACGCCGCTGGCTTTCATGATTTCCTGGGCAACCCATAACGGGCCGCCGCTGTCTGCACTTTTGAGGAAGAAGGGTACGCAGGCGCTGTCTAGCGCACGCATCCAGTTTTCGAGGCCGGTAATGTTGCCGCCGGGGCCAACGTGGAAGCCTATTTTGTTGAAGGCCAAATCTTTGCCCTGGGCTTGCAGTTGGCTGCGAATGGCAAGGAAGTCGATGGGTGGGGTGGCGGCAACGGCCGTTGGCGGGGGCAGCGGGTTATTACCAACACCGCCGCCTGTTGGCTGGCCGTTATTCTGGGTAACGGCCGGTAAATATACGCGGTATGGGGCAGAAAGCCGTAGTTCGCAAGCTGTGGTGGGGGCGGCAGCGGCCGTTTCCACCAACGCTGCATCTCCCACTCCGGCCCGGCCATCGTGCCCAACATAAACAGCCAACAACGTCAACAGCCCGCAACTCAAAAACAATCCCAGTCGATTGAATACTCTTTTCATCATTTTCTCCCTAGAAAATAAAGATTAACGATTCATGGATTAAAGATTAAAGCAGGTGACAGCCATCACTCTGTCAGGTCTATTTGACCCAGACAAACGGTTTGGGTAGACCACGCGGGCTAAAACCATTCTGTTTTAAGCAGGCAATTGCTTCACGGGGATTGTCTGGACGTTGGCCGGGGGCATGGATTTCGTTGATGTAACTTTGCCCGGAGCTGCTGCCTTCCCACTGCACCAGCCCGTAGCCTTCGGCGTAAAAATATTGTTCAATGGGGTTTCCATCGGGTGTGAGCAGCCAGGATAGTTGAATGACGTTGTTGAGGGTGATGCCGCTGGCAAAGGTGTAGCTTGGGTAATAGGCATCAAAACGCAGCCAACTTCTTTGTGGGCCGCTGGCAAATGGCACGCAGTTGTCTTTGCTGTAAAAGGTTACGGTTGGGTTGCGTTCAAACAGTTCGCCAACGCGCCAAATGCGGGGCGCCCATCTTGAGCCGTATTGGTTGTTTTCGCGGAGGGAGTAGTAGTCGGGACGGCCGTCTCCATTTATATCACCTGGGCTGGTATCTGTTCCCCTGTAAATGTATGTGTCTGTTGCCCAAAGCTCCTCCCATTCCCCCACATTTTCCCCTTTTGTGTGGTAAATGCGGGTTGGCGTAATCTGCAATTGGAAACGGGTTTGTGAGCCATTGAATTGATGAATTTCATACAAAATGCCATTCCCTATATCACCGGAAAGAAAGCGGGCCAAATCGTAGCTCTGGCCGCTGGTGGGAGTTGGACTGGCTCCGTTTACCATGATAAGCGGCAAATAGACCGTTGTGCCCACGGCGGCCTGGGACGCCGGTGGCGGGGTGTTTTGGGCAATGCTTTTTTGTGGTTGGGCGGCAGGCGGTTGTGGGGCAACGGCCGTTGCCTGCCCCACCTGTCCCATTAACAACCCCAAACAGAACAACCAGATAATTGCCAACTTATTCATTTTTTCTCCTTTTTTTGCCTCATCCACCTGTAAACATGGTACAAAAAACAGCGCGTAAGCGGAACGGCCGTTTCTGCTAAAACCATGCGCAATCCGTCCTGCATTCATCACATTGCAAGGCGTTTCGCATCACTTCATTTGGTGTGTTTTTGGAATACGGCCGTATGGGGGTATTGCGTACCTTTACAGGAAACTACAACATAAATGAACGGCCAATCATCTGCTGCGCGTCCTTCCCATTACCTGAGTCTGTACTGGCAAACTACAACCCAGGCAAAACAGCAGCAGTTTTCACTTGCTTTCTTCTAAGTCAACAAAAGGGGCTAAAAGTAACGAAACAGGATGCGGGACTTTAGTACTAGTACCCGTCACCCGAAGTCCGTATACCGTTTTCCGGCGGAATTGCCAAAGGCAGCTCATACAGAAAACGGACAACGGATTACGGGCAACGGATTACTGAATACTGAATACGGATACTACTTCAAAGCTTGCGCCAGGTCTGCAATCAAATCATTGGCATTTTCAATACCAACAGAAATTCGTACCAGACCGGGGTCTACCGCCAACGGTGAATCGGCAACAGAGGCATGGGTCATCGGGGCAGGCACTTCAATCAAAGATTCCACGCCGCCCAAAGATTCTGCCAGCGTAAAGAGCCGGGTCTCTTTGGCAACTTTGCGGGCAGCCGCTTCGCCGCCATGCAAAATAAAGGAGATCATGCCGCCGGGGCCTGCCATTTGCCGTTTGGCAAGCGCATGCTGGGGATGGCTCTCCAAACCGGGGTAAATAACCTGGGAAACGGCCGTATGGTCTTCCAAAAAGCGGGCTACTTGCATGGCATTCTGGCAGTGGGCATTCATGCGCAAAGCCAATGTCTTAATGCCACGCAGCGTCAAAAAACAGTCCATCGGGCCAGGAACCGCGCCAATGGCATTCTGCAAAAATTTCAGGCGATCGTAGGCTTCTTCGTCATTCATGATGACTGCCCCGCCTACCACATCGGAATGGCCGCCAATGTACTTGGTGGTGGAGTGGATGACAAAGTCTGCGCCCAGAGATAACGGCCGTTGCAGCACCGGCGACGCAAACGTATTGTCCACAGCCAGCCATGCGCCTGCCTCATGGGCAATCTTTGCCACAGCCGCAATATCAGAAAGCCGCAGCATTGGGTTGGTTGGCGACTCCAGCCAGACAAGTTTGGTATTGGGTTGAATGGCCTGCTGGAGTACGGCCGTATCGCCCGTATCCACAAACGAAAACTCAATACCATACCCCCGCAAAATCTTGTCAAACAGCCGGAACGTCCCCCCATACACATCATTACCACATACCACATGGCTGCCCGGCTCCACCAGCTTCAACAGCGTATCAATCGCCGCCATGCCAGAAGAAAAAGCCAGCGCAAAACGTCCCCCTTCCAATGCCGCCAACGCCTTTTGCAAAGCCGTCCGCGTCGGGTTATCCGTGCGGGAATACTCATAACCCAAATGCTGGGCAACATCCGGCTGGGCATAAGTCGATGTCTGGTAAATAGGCGTCATCACCGCCCCTGTCGTCGGGTCTGGTTCCACCCCGGCATGAACCGCCA
>CAZRIB010000409.1:0-1831 GCA_964600035.1 uncultured Ardenticatenaceae bacterium
CTATCCCTTATCATTTTTGGAGGAAACCATGACCAACCCATTTGCAGAGCTTTCCCAAAGCATGGCCGCCGCCACAGCACAAGCCGGGAACAGTCTGGTGCGCGTCGAAGCACGCCGCCGCCTGCCCGCCTCCGGCCTCATCTGGTCAGCCGACGGCCTCATCATCACCGCCCACCACGTCGTCCAAAGAGACGAACAAATTGGCATTGGCCTGCCAGACGGCAGCACGATCCACGCCACACTCATTGGCCGCGACCCCACAACAGACCTGGCACTGCTCCAGGCAGAAGCCAGCGGCCTTACCCCCCTCACAGAAGCCAGCCTTAAAGAGGTGGCCGTCGGGCAGCTTGTTTTAGCCCTGGGGCGACCGGGGCGCAGTGTCCAGGCTACGCTAGGCGTTATCAGCGCATTGGGCGATGGCTGGCGCACGCACATGGGCGGCCAAATTGACCGCTATTTGCAAACAGATGTTGTCATGTATCCGGGCTTTTCCGGCGGGGCATTGATCAATGCACACGGTCAAGTCATTGGGCTAAACAGTTCCGCACTGGCACGCGGGGCAAGTCTGGCTGTTCCTGCAATGACTTTGGCGCGTGTGGTCGAATCGCTGCAAACGCATGGACGGGTACGCCGGGGCTATTTGGGTGTCAGTACACAGCGTGTTCACTTACCTAACCCACTCCAGAAAGAACTGGGGCAAAAGTCTGGCCTGCTGGTTGTTTCTGTTGAAGAGGGCAGTCCGGCAGAGGCTGGCGGGCTGACGTTGGGCGACACCATTGTTGGTGTGGATTCTGAAACTGTGATGAATCATGATGATTTGCTGGCACTGTTGACGAGTACGCCGGTGGACACGGCCGTTACCGTCCACATTGTTCGCGGCGGACAAAAACAAAAAGTTGTCGTGACCATTGGGGAACGGCCGTAAACAACCTGAGTTTAGAACTGGAACGCAGATACCGCAGATGACACGGATTTTTTTAATACATTGGTCTGTGAACCAACGATTAATCTGCGTTAATCCTGAAAATCTGCGTCCTGTTTTTTTATCTTCAAACTGAGGTTAAACAAAAAAAAGTGCGTAAGCTGATTTGGCTTACGCACTTCTATTTCCTGTTCGTCTGCATTCAAACAAAACTACCGGCCAGCATAACGCTGTTCGCGCCACACATCCGCTTCATTGTTATAGCCGGCACGCTCCCAAAAGCCCGGCTTATCCACCCGGCTAAATTCCAGACCGCGCAGCCACTTGCCGCCCTTCCACAAATACAGCGTCTTATCCTCACTGCGGTCCGGGAAAGAGCCAACCACACCACGCAGCGGCCAGCCATGTTCCAAATCCAGCGGCTTGCCATCAAAATGCGTTGCCAGCAAAAAGTTACCACTCAGCACAATTTCCACCGGCGTGTTGGTGGTGTAGCCAAATTCGCAGTGCTGAATCACATACTTTGCTTCGGGCTTTAACTGAATAAACCCCTCGTCTATCAATGTTTTCACCGAAACGCCTTCCCAAACGGTATCAAATTTAGACCAGCGTGTTACACAGTGCAGATCCAGCGTCACCTGAGTACGGGGCAGTTGGTTAAACGCCTCCCAATCCCAGGTTACTTCTTCCACCACTTCACCAAAAACACGAAAATCCCATGTTTTCAAATCTGTTTGGGGGACAGGGCCATAATGCAGTACCGGGAATTTTTGTGTCAACGACTGGCCGGGTGGCAGGCGGTTCATGCCTTTTACGGCTTCTTCTTCCTGTTTACGGTTTAATGGGTTACGAAACATATGCCGCTCCTATAAAAATAATGATTAATGCGTCATGATTGATGATTAAAGC
>CAZRIB010000409.1:1931-3878 GCA_964600035.1 uncultured Ardenticatenaceae bacterium
TCTCTCAATCTCAAATATGCTACCTGATAACTCTTACACCCAAATTACACGGCCGTAAACAAACCATTAGAAAGTACTCATACAACAGCGGCAGACGGTCAACACCACATTTTCCAACATGGGCTGTTGGCAGCTAATTGCTGCTTGCTAATTGCTGCTTGCCAATTGCTGCTTGATAGTTTTGGCCAGGGCGCGGGCGCGGGAAACGGCCGTACCCGTATGCGCCGTTGCATCCATCAATTTAGCAACCTCATCCGGCGGCACAAAGCGCGTAATACGCTCATCAGCAGCCAGCAGGTCAGCCAGATTATTTTCCTGTCCCAGCCGCAGCCGCTCCCAGGCAATCATACTCGCCTCACGAATCCACTCGTGCCCATCCTGACGGCTGCCACCCGCCGCCACCAACGCCATCAACACCCGTTCGGTCGCGGCAAACGGCCCATAAACGGCCATATTGCGGCCAATGGCGTGGGCATCAATCGCCATTTCCGCCACAATGCGCGTTGTCCGCCGCACAAGTTCATCCACTGCCAAAAAAGCTTCCGCCAGCACCGTGCGCCGGTTCGCCGAATCGTCCAGACTGCGCTCCAAAATGGCCTGGCTGGCATTGTCCCAGGCCACGCCGGGCAGTGCCGCCACAAAACGGGCCAGCGAACAGATGTTTTCGGTGTTGATGGGGTTGCGCTTGAAGGGCATGGCGGATGAACCGACCTGCTTTTTACCAAATGGCTCTGCCCATTCACCAAAGGGAGGCGACTGTAGAATGCGGAAATCAAGGGCAAATTTGTGCAGGGACGCGGCCAGATTGGCTAATGCCTGCAAGAGGGTTAAATCTTGCTTGCGGGTGTAGGTTTGGGTGGCAATGGGGAAAGTGGGCAGGTCTAATTGCGCCATTGCGATGGCTTCCATTTCTTCGGCGGTGAGGGTGCTTTGGGCCAGAACGGCCGTATAGCTGGCCTGTGTGCCCACTGCCCCTTTTAGCCCTTTGCCACGCAGTTGGGTAAACAAGGTTTGTAAACGGCCGTAATCGTCCAGCAAATCCTGGGCATACACCGCAAACCGGTAGCCTAATGTGGTTGGTTCGGCTGGCTGAATGTGGGTATACGCCATCACAGGCAAATCGGCCGTGGCTTCAATGCGCCGGACAAAGTGCCCCAGCAGTTCCCTGAGCTGCGCCAGCAAAAGCTGTCCCGCCTCCCGCTGCCTCATCACATCCACATTGTCGGTGATGTCGGCGCTGGTTGCTCCCCAGTGAATAATGCCGCCCCCCACCGGACACTGCTCCGCAAAAGCACGAATTTCGGCCATGACATCGTGCCGGGTTTCCTGCTCAATTTCCTGTGACCGGGCAATATCCACATCATTCACATGCGTCTGCAAGTCGGCAAGTTGTTCGGCCGTAACCAGACCGGCCTGGTGCTGGGCATAAGCCAGCGCCACCCAAACTCGCCTCATCAGCAGCCGCTTATGCGTTTCAGACCAGATTTGGCGCATAGCCTCACTGCCATATCGCCAGGTATATGGTGAAATATACGTCGTATGATCAAATGTCATGATGCGTTATCCGGTAAATGACTATTCTTCTTCCTCATTCGATCTGTTTTTCCGCCGCCGACGCCTGGCTTTTTCATCATCTTGTAAGGAGCGTGTATCCTCAGCCAAGCGCTGTCGCTCTGCCTTCAAGCGAGCTAAAATTTCTTCGTTACGCCGCTTTTGTTCTTCGGTTAGTTCCACTTTTCGCTTTGCCATCTTTTTGCTCCTCCTTCAAAAAATAATAATTCATGCATGATGATTAAAGGTAAACGTCTCTGCATTTTAGCATGTCAGCATTTTAGCATTTCAGCGTCTTAGCAAATTAGCACCTGTATTCCGTGAAAATCCGTGCTAATCAGTGAGTTCACTGAAAAAAGATTGATTTCACCGCAGAGACGCAGAGAACACAAAGAT
>CAZRIB010000410.1:0-3862 GCA_964600035.1 uncultured Ardenticatenaceae bacterium
CATCTCAATAGAACCCACAGCAACGCCCCAGCCACCCCCCACAGAAGCCCCAACGGCAGCGCCTGAACCAACTCCTACCGCCCAGCCCACAGCCACACCAGAACCCACACCTACCGAAACTCCCATAATCCTGGGGCCAGATTGGCTTACATATCTCAACCAATTCCGGGCAATGGGTGGTCTGCCCCTGGTTACAGCCAACGAGCCATTAAACCAGGGCAGCTTGTGGCACAGCCAGTACATAGTTAAGAATGATGATGCCATTGCCCACTCGGAAGACCCGGGGAATCCATACTATGATGAAGCCGGACATCAGGCAGCTAAAAACGGCAACATCTTTGCTACCAGCCAGGTTGATGCCAACTACGTTTGGGGCATTAATTTCTGGATTTCTGCGCCATTCCACCTTGTCCCCATGATAGACCCACGTCTGCAAAGTGTGGGGTATGGCAACTACAACGAAGCCATTGGGTCTGTGCAAATGGCAGCGGTGATGGATGTGCGTTCCGCTGAAATTAATCCATCACCAGATGTCACTTACCCGATTTTCTTCCCCGGTGATGGCAGCAGTACATGGATTGTTCGCCACAGCTTGTTTGAATGGCCGGATCCATTAGAAAGCTGTCCTGGTTTTTCTCGACCAACCGGTGCACCCATTGTTTTGCAAATTGGGGATGGCAGTCAGGTGCCACAGGTGAGCAGTCACGTTTTGAAGATGGGCGACCAGACGATTGAGACCTGCCTGTTTGACGAAACGTCTTACCGAAACAGCAATGCGTATGCCCAAGACGTGGGACGGATAATTTTAGACCAGCGCGATGCGATTGTGATGATGCCGCGCCACCCATTGGCCGCCGACCAGACTTATACGGTTCAGGTGGTGGTAAATGGGGAAACGTATACCTGGTCTTTTGATACGGTGAAGAAGCCTGAATCATAATGGGGATGGAAGAAGAAAATCCGGTTGTGTTGTTGAGTGAAAATGTGTGGCATGTCGTCGCCCACAGCCGAACATCCCGGCAGGCTTTGTGTGGCAAGCGGCTGGTGAACCGTCAGGCGCACAGCCGCTTGCGTACAATCGGGGTGTCACACCTTTGTCCAAAATGCCGCAAGCTGCTTAGGCTTGAGGATAATGTGACGAATCACTGAAATTTGTGGTTTGTGTGGTGATTTCGAAGATGGCTAATTGTGGCAAGTTGCAGGCAGCAGGTTTCAGGTTGTGTTACTTGCCACCTGCCACTTGCCCTAAAACCGGTTTCATCTTTTTGGGTTAGCTCACTCTTTAATGAAGACCCTCGAAGATTTGTTATAGCTTGTATGTTTAACTGGTTGTTGGCTGTGCAAGCCGCACCCTGGCATCCAGGGCTGCTGCGCCTTGTTTGGCTGGCATTACCCGGAGCGGGTTGATTTCTATTTCCTGGATTTGGGGGAAATCTGCGGCCAGTTGTGCCAGACGGAACAGCGTTTCACGAACGGCCGTTTTGTCGGCAGGCGGCAAGTGGCGAAACCCGTCCAAACGGCGGCCAGCCCATGTGCTTTTGAGCAAATAATCCGCATCGTCCGGCGTGAGCGGGGCCAGCGCAAAGGCCACATCACCCAAGCCTTCCACTTCTACACCGCCAGAGCCAAACATAACCAGCGGCCCAAAATGGGGGTCGCGCACGATGCCCACGATCACTTCTTGCCCTTCGCCAATCATGGGGGAAAGGGTCACGCCTTGCAGGTGGGCGTGGGGGGCGTGGCGCTTTGCGTTTTGGATGAGGGTGTAGAAGCCTTCGCGCACGGCCGTTTCCCCAGTCACATTCAGCAAAATTCCGCCAACGTCAGATTTGTGAGCAATGTCCGGGGAGGCAATTTTCATGACGACAGCGCAGCCAATGGCATGGGCAGCAGCCACTGCTTCATCTGCTGTTGCGGCCAAAATAGTTTGTGGGGTGGGAATGCCATAAGCGGCCAAAAGAGAAACGGCCGTTTCCGGGGACAAAAAGCCATCTTGCCCAACCGGCTGCGCCAAAAGCGCCTGCACCCGTGCCTCTTTATCCGGCATATCCATATGCCAAACCCGATTTTCACGTTGTAGATAATCTGCCCGCTCAGCCAGCACCCCCAACGCGGCGGCGGCCCGTTCCGGGAAACGATACTCCGGCACCTGGGCAGCACGAAAATGCTCCACTGCTTCTTGAATTAACTTTTCACCCATCACAGAGACAACCACCGGCTTGTCGGCGGCATAAATGAGCGGAATCATGGCGCGGGCAACACTGCCGGTGGCGTGCATGGGCGGCGGCGGCAAAATGACCAGCACACTGTGGACGCTGCTGTCTGCCAGCAGCAGGCGCAGCGCACCGGCATAGTGGGCTGGAGAAGCAGAGGCCAGCATGTCTACGGGGTTGTGCAAACTGGCTCCGGCGGGCAGCAGGGCCTTTAACCCCTCGATGGTTTCCGGCTGTAAGGTGGCTAACTGCAAACCATTGGCCTCCAGTGCGTCCGCGGCGGTGACACCTGGGCCGCCCGCATTGGTGAGGATGGCGACCTGCCGCCCTTTGGGTAGGGGACACCACGCCAGTGCCCGTGCCCAATCAAACAGTTCTTCGCTGGTGTTGGCACGTATAACGCCTGCCCGGCGAAAGGCGGCGTTGAAAGCGGCTTCTTGTCCGGCGAGTGCCCCTGTGTGGGAGGCGGCTGCGCGCTGTCCACTGGCAGAACGGCCGACTTTGAGGGCGACGATGGGCTTGGTGCGGGTGACGGTTTCGGCAGTTTGGACAAAGTGACGGCCGTTGCTGATGCCTTCTAAATAAAGCGTGAGCACCCGTGTGTATGGGTCATCGGCAACGGCGGGCAGCATGTCGGTTTCGGTGACATCGGCCTGATTGCCCAGGCTGACCAGTCGGGACAGGCCAAACCCCTGCCCGCGTGCCCAATCGATAACAGCGGCACAGATAGCGCCGGAGTGAGAGAGAAAGGCGATGTGGCCGGGGGTGGGGCCGGGCGGCGGCAGAAAGGTGGTATCCAGCGGCAGGTGGGTGTCTAAAATGCCGATGCAGTTAGGGCCGACAAAGCGCATGTTGTACTGGCTGGCAATTTCCAGACATTCGGCTTCCAGGGCAGCCCCTTGGGGGCCGGTTTCCCGAAAGCCGCCGGCGGCGATGATGGCGGCTTTGATGCCCCGCTCGCCGCATTCGCGCAGGGTTTGGGGAACGGCCGCTGCCGGGATGAGCAAAACGGCCAAATCGACGGGGTCTGGTACGTGGGCAACGGCCGTATAAACGGGGTGTTCAAGCAGGGTTCCTCCTTTTGGGTTTACAAAGTGAATTGCCCCGCGATAGTCTGACTGTACCAGGTTGCGTGCCAGGCCAAAACCGAGTTTGGTGGGGTCTTGGGAGACGCCGCAGACGACGATGCCTTTGGGTTTGAAGAATGGGTCAAGTGTTGTGGGAAATGTGGGTTTTGTGTTCATGACGAAATTATACGGGAAACGGCCGTGTCGCCGAAAAAACGATGGTTTGTGCTGTGGATGGTTGGGGGAAACGGCCGTTGGTCACCATTTACGGGGGGCACGAACAAGTTGTCAGTAAATAATCGGTCAGCAAGCGTAACAACGAATTAATTAATGAAGGAACGGATTCATTCGATCTGCCATTCGTTGTCCTGACCCGGAACAATCGTTGACAAGTTATTTGCAGACCCCTATCAATTGGTAACGCCACTATTTTTCAGGTTAGGTATACTATAAAAAACATTTCGCCAGTGCTTGTCACCACCTTTTGGGGGAATCCCTGTGATCACGAATCATTACTTTAGAGCATATTTATCATGACAATTGGATTAGGTTTGCTTTTCTTCATCACCGCACTGCTGTATG
>CAZRIB010000411.1:0-3859 GCA_964600035.1 uncultured Ardenticatenaceae bacterium
ACTTGCCCACTTGCCACTTGCCACTTGCCACCATTTAATAAAGCTCCTCAATTCTTAATCGTTTCATAATCATAGTGGACATTCTTGGTGAAGTAGCTTACACTTGCCCTGTTAGATGATTGTCTAATGCATGAGTGCTATTTGGGATGCGTATGCGTATGAAAGAACCAGATAAAGTAAAAGCAAATGTTTCTGTGTACCGGCGATTGTTGGGCTATTTACGGCCGTACAAAAAACAAGTCGCCATCGGTTATATTTCCATGATGCTGGCGGCACTGCTCAATTTATTTGTGCCCCAAATTATCAAAAACGCCATCGACAATGGCCTGGCAGCCAAATCGGCCAATGCGTTGTATACAGCAGGCGGCCTGATATTGGCTATTGCCGTTGTGCGCGGGCTGGCTGCATTCGGCCAGCGTTTCTATGGCGACTGGCTGACCCATCGTGTGGCCTTTGACCTGCGTAACGAATTTTACGACAACGTGCAGCGGCTTCCTTTTGCGTTTCATGACCAGTCTCACACCGGCGACATGATGAGCCGGGCAACCAGCGACATTCAGGAGACAGAGCGGTTTGTGGGGATGGGGTTGATGGATTTATTGGCGACTGTCCTGCTGCTGGGCGGGGTGATTACAGCCATGCTGGTGGAAGATTGGCAGTTGGCGCTGTTGGCAATGATTCCTGTGCCTGTCCTGATTTTTGCCACCATTCGTTTTGGCAATACGGTCCGTCCCAAGTTCAAGGTGATTCAGGAACAGATGGGGGTGCTTTCGACGACGATGCAGGAGAGCATGACCGGTATCCGTCTGGTGAAATCATTTGCCAGAGAGCCTTTTGAGCTGTCCAAATTTGATGAAGAAAACGATGAATGGTTTGACCGCCGGTTTAGCCTGATTACGGTTTGGGCCAATAACTGGCCGTTTTTTACTTTTTTGGTGGCGCTATCTATTTTTCTACTGCTTTGGTTTGGCGGGCCGCTGGCGCTGGAAGGCTCCATTACGGTGGGGTCGCTGTTTGCCATGATTTCTTATGTGTTGATGTTGAATGGGCCGGTGCAGCGGCTGGGTTTTTTGGTGAATTTGGCGGCAACGGCCGGGGCCAGTGCGAACCGGGTGTTTGAGGTGATTGATACGCCTAGTGAGGTGGCTGACAAGGAGGATGCGCTGGAGTTAACGGCCGTAAAGGGAAAAGTTCAGTTTGAGCACGTGAGCTTTGCTTACCATTCCGGTGTCAAAGTGCTGGACGATATTAACTTTACGGTGGAACCCGGGCAGAAGGTGGCCTTAATTGGGCCAACGGGGTCTGGCAAATCCACCATTACCAACCTGATTCCCCGTTTTTACGACGCAACGGGAGGCCGGGTGCTGGTGGATGGCTATGATGTGCGGGATGTGACACATGCCAGCCTGCGCCGCCACATTGGCATTGTGCTGCAAGACCCGTTTTTGTTCAGTCAGTCTATTGCGGAAAATATCGCATACGGCCGTCCCGATGCCGACTTTGATGAGATTGTAGCAGCGGCCAAAGCGGCTCGTGCCCACGACTTTATTATGGCTGCCCCGGATGGCTACAACACGCGCGTAGGCGAGCGCGGTGTGACGCTTTCTGGCGGGCAAAAACAGCGCATTGCCATTGCGCGCGCGTTGTTGACCAATCCGCGCATTTTGATTTTGGACGACTCAACCAGCAGTGTGGATACGGAAACGGAGCATTTGATTCAGGAAGCGTTGGATGTGCTGATGGAGGGACGGACGACGTTTATTATTGCGCAGCGCTTGCTGACGCTGAAGCAGGCGGATTTCATTTTGGTGCTGGATCACGGCCGTATCGTGGAGCGTGGCACGCATGAAGCGTTATTGGCTCAAGATGGCCTGTACCGTCAGATTTACGATTTGCAGCTTCGGGATCAAGAGGAATTTGTGGCGCTTCAGGAGCGGATGACAAAGATGGGGTTGGAAGAATGAATGAGTTGAAGAAAAACAAGCAAAACGAAAACGGCCGTACCCGGCATCCATATGACCCTAACCAACCACTGGAAGAACGGGAACGGCAGGAACGAGAAGAACGCATTCGAGACATGCTGCCAGAGGAAGATGAACTGCTGGGCAAAGCGTATGACGGCCGTTTAGTGCGGCGGCTGCTCGGGTTTATGAAGCCATACCGCGCACGGCTCTACCTGGCCATCATCCTCATGATCGTTAGCTCATTGCTTAGCGTATCCCGGCCAGCTTTAGTAGGGCAGGCCATTGACAACGGCATTCGCGTGGGCGACTTTAGCCAACTGCGCCTGTACACGGCGTTGTTTATTGCCGCGGCCATCGGTGAATGGGTAACCAATCGCGGCCGTATCATGATCATGGCCTATGTTGGCACAAAAGTAGTGGCCGACTACCGCAGCACCCTGTTCCGTCACCTGCACACATTGAGCCTGAGCTTCTTCAACAATTACAGCGTTGGCCGTCTTATGAGCCGCCTTATCAGTGATGTCGGTGTTTTGCAAGATTTTATTACCTGGTCCATTACCGGGTTGTTCCGCTCCTTCTTCACCTTAACCGGCATCATCATCGCCATGCTGCTGCTCAATTGGCGGTTGGCACTGGTCGCCTTTGCGGTTATTCCGTTCATGATTATGCTCACCAACTATTGGCGTGTCCGTGTGCGCGATGCTTACCGCGCAACCCGCCAGCGCTTGTCGCTCATTAACGGCTACTTGAACGAATCTATTTCTGGTATTCGCGTTACAAAAAGCTTTACCCGTGAGCAGAAAAATTACCTCTACTTCCGGGATTTAAACCACTCCTTTTTTGATGCCAATGTGGATGCCACCCGGCTGGCTGCCCTTTTCTTCCCAGGCGTTGATTTTATGGGGTCTCTGGCAATGGCGTTGGTTGTTGGCGTAGGTGGCTGGCTGGTTATTGGCGACGCACTGACGGCAGGAACACTGGTGGCGTTTGTGTTGTATGTAGAACGCTTTTTTGAACCCATTCGGGAATTGGCACAGCGATACAATACATTCCAATCGACAATGGCAGCCAGCGAGCGGGTGTTTAATTTGCTGGATACCAAGCCAGACATTACCGACAAGCCAGATGCCCGGGAACTGCCGCCTATTGTGGGGCGGGTGGATTTTGAAAATGTGGATTTTGGGTATGGTGATGGTGAGTTGGTATTAAAGGGTCTTTCGCTGCACGCCGAACCGGGGGAGCGTATTGCGCTGGTTGGGGAAACGGGTGCAGGCAAAAGCACCATTATTCGCCTGTTGGCTCGCTTTTTCGACGTGAGCGGCGGTGCAATTAAGATTGATGGTTTTGATGTGCGGGATGTCACACAGGCCAGTTTGCGCTCGCAGATGGGTGTGGTGCTGCAAGATACGTTTTTGTTTGCTGGCTCTATTCGGGAAAATATCCGTTACGGCCGTCTCGATGCCACAGATGAGGACGTTGAAGCGGCGGCAAAAGCCGTTGGCGCACATGATTTCATTGTTAAAATGCCGGAAGGGTATGATGCCAATGTGGGCGAAAATGGGGTAAATTTGAGTGTTGGTCAGCGGCAGCTTATCAGCTTTGCCCGTGCTTTGCTGGCTGATCCCCGGCTGTTGGTGCTGGATGAAGCCACCAGCAGTGTGGACACAACCACGGAGAAGCAAATTCAGCATGCATTGGATACGTTGATGCACGGCCGTACCAGTTTTGTCATTGCCCATCGATTGAGTACCATTGTGAATGCGGACCAAATTTTGGTGTTGGATAACGGCCGTGTTGTGGAAAGAGGTACGCATGAGGAATTATTGGCAAAACAGGGTCGTTACTATAATCTATACACCATGCAGTGGGCACAGCAAAAAGCAGTGGGCACAGCA
>CAZRIB010000412.1:0-3833 GCA_964600035.1 uncultured Ardenticatenaceae bacterium
CCAAACCCGCGTGTGGCACGAACGGCCGTTTACATCACCAACGAACAAGCCATCCACATTGGCCGGGCTGCCATCGACCGCTACTACACCCAAAACATCGACCGCCCCATCAAAATACGCAAAGTCTGGGTAGGCGAAATTGACGTATATGCCGAAGATATGCACTACGTCACCGATGCCTACGTTTATGTAGATGTTTTGTCACCCGGCCGTTTATTCCTCTCCATCAAATCCAGCCTGCGCGAAGCCGACTACCCCGGCACAGTGGTCGGCCAATTTTACTATTCACTGGAAAAATTAATTGCTCTCTACCTGAGCACCACCAAAATACGCGCCGAAAAGCTCCTCGGCCAGCCTGTTAACCAGGTTGTGCTGGGGCGACCAGTCCGCTTTGCCCATGAACCAGACAAAGACCGTCTGGCACAATCGCGGCTGCTGCAAGCCGCCTTTCTGGCCGGTTATGAAAAAGTGTATTTGCAATACGAACCCATTGCCGCCGCCTACAGCTACGAAACCACGCTCACCCAGCCGCAAAATGTATTAATTTTTGACTTTGGTGGCGGTACATTAGACCTGACCGTGATGCGTTTGGGGGAACGGCCGCGCCAGGTATTGGCAACGGGCGGTATTCCGGTCGCCGGCGATGTTTTTGACCAGAAGCTGGTACGCGCCAAACTGCCGCGCCACTTTGGCGAAGGCACTTATTACGGGCCGCGCCACAAAGCGCTCACCATACCCCGCTGGATTTTTGACAGCTTCCGTGACTGGCAAAAATTAATGGAACTGCAAGCGCCTGAAAACAAACGGGTCTTGCGCGACATTGCCCGCACAGCCCAGCGCCGGTGGCAAATTGAAGCACTGGAAGCGTTGGTCTCCAGCAACTACGGCCTGAAAATGTTCGACATTGTGGAGCAGGCCAAGCGGCGGCTTTCGGAAAAACGCGGCGCAGAAATTTTGCTGCAAACAGACCAATTCAACATTCGTGAATTTGTGACCCGCACAGAGTTTGAAGCCATTATCCGCGCCGAAATCAACGCCATCGACACCCACATTGATGAGACTGTGCGGGCTTCTGGCCTGCGCCCTGAACAGATTGACGCCGTGATTCGTACAGGTGGCTCTTCCCAGATTCCGGTGTTTGATGCCATGCTGCGCCAGAAATTTGGAGCGGAAAAGGTGCAGGCTGTGGACATTTTTAGCAGTGTCACGGCCGGTTTGGGCGTGATGGGGCATGAAATTGCGCAAGGTACATTGGAAACAAAGGGATATACGCCTGCCGATGTTGTCTATGAAACAAAAATGCCGGAAGTGCAGTCGCATGTCACGCCGGTTAATCTTGATTTGATTCAGCGCCGGCTGGCGATTGCCGAAGGGCAAACGGATGTGACTGTGGCGGAGGAAACGTTGGCGTTGGTGGCGCTGGGGGAAGATGGCTGGCCGGTTGTGGGGTCTGTGCCGGAGGAGCTGAGGCCAGACACGGCCGTTTCTCTGGCGGCATCTGGCATTAAACAACCTGTGCGTCAGCTTATGGCAGCCAACTGGGACATGCCGCTGCTCTTGTTGACCAATCGCTACCGGTTTTTGCTGTATACCCCCCGCCGCTTGCAAGAAATGGCCGCGATGGGCGTAAGCATTGCCGATGAACACCGGCTTGACCGGCTGGAGGTGGTTACGGCCGCTGCCGATTGGCACGCCATCAGACAATGTGAAAAGTTGTTGTTGGTGACGTCGTTGGGGGTGGTACGGCCGTATCCGTTAAGCGTGATGCTGGAAAATATCGAAGCGCCTGTGCCTTTACGCTTTGACAATCCCCTGCCTGGGGAGGTTGTGGCTCTGTTTGGCGTTTCCGGCACGGAAGAGGTGGTGCTGGGGACAGCCAGCGGCAAGGGGGTACGCTGGCCGCTGCGCCGGGTACGCACCATTGGCGTGCAGGCCATTAATTTGGGCACAGGGGATGACCGGGTGGTAACGGCCGTTACTTGCCAGCCAGATGATGATTTGCTGCTGGTAACGGCCGATGGTTACGGCCGTGTCTCTGCGGCCCGTTGGATTGACACCCCGGCCAAACCAAACCAAAAGGGCAAGTCGCTCATCGCCCGCCGTATACCATTGGTTGCGATTGTCCCTGCCGGGCAGCCTGCCTGGCTGGCGGCCAGCCCAAATGTTTACCCCCTGCAATTAGAGGGGGTTTTGCGTGAGGCCAGCACGAAAAGTGTGCCGGTGGCTGAACTTCCAAAAGGGGTTTTGGGAACGGCCGTTTTAAGTGGCAGTGCGTGGTATTCTTAGGAACGAGAATGAAATAACCTGCAAAACTGAGATTGGAGATTAGAGATTGGAGACTGGTGTAATCTCTAATCTCCAGTCTCTAATCTCCCGTAAGTCTTTAAATCTTCATTCCTTAGTCCACCAGCAGTTCGGGCAGCGTAAACGTTCCGTCTGCCTCTGGCGGAAAAGCCACCACCTTGATGACAGCATCCAGATTAAGCGGGCCGTAAATATGGGGGAAATCTTGCCCGGCATTGTACAAATCTTCGTAAACCACGTTGGCCGTCAGGCGGGCAGGGTCAATCACCAGCAGCACCAATCCGTGCTGCCCCCGGTAGAAGTTGTTGGCAACGCCCACAATCTGATGTGGGTCGGAGCAGTGGATAAAGCCTTCACTTTCTAATGTGTCGCCTGTGTAGGTTTGCTGGGAAACGGCCGTTTCCCACGCTTCTTTCGTCGTAATATGCAAAATTGGTTTCATGCTGTCCATTATCCTTGCGATCTGCTTCTTTAACCAATATGTGCATTTACGGCCGTTTCTCTGCAAATTGCAGCCCATAAAAAACGGGACGTGGTGAGCCATCTTCCCGCAGCAAACTAAAACCTGACTCACTAAATTGTGTGCCTAACAGTGGTCCAAAGTTCAGATTCCACAATATCATTGGCCCAACCCATTCCCACTGCTGCGCAAGTTCAAAAGCACGCAGTGTATATACAGCCTGCTGCCATTCGCTAACAGATGCCATAAACGATACGCCAGCCGGGGGTTCTCCCCCAAATCCTTCAAAACTACCCCAGCCAAACTCTGTTACCCAAATTTCCATGTTCCGGTGTTCGGCGGCATCCAGTTGGGCACGGTAGTCGTGGAGAGTGTCCCAGAAAAAGAAACTGGGATGGTTGTTGTGGCTGGGGATGGCTGGATCCGGGTTGGCGGCTGTGCTGTCTGGTGGATTGGCCCAGCCGTAGGGATGGGCGCCTATCACGTCAACGATGTCGGCCACTCCCGCATCAATCATCTGCTGGAGGAAAACGCGGTCGTCTACGGCCGTAACGCCATCATTAATTCCCGTTGGGGCTGGTGCGCCACTAATTAAAACAGCATCTGGATCAGCCGCGCGCACACCGGCTGCACCTTCCCGCAACAAATCCACAAACAACGCACCGTCCAAGGGAAAACCATACCATTCTCGCTGCAAATTTGGCTCGTTCCACAATTCATACGCAGCCACCTGCCCGCGATACCGGGCGGCAAGATAATTCATGAAGTCACGGTATTGGGCAAATTCTACAGGCGGGCCGTCCATTTCTGTGAGAGGGCGGCTCCATTCCGGGGCTTTGGCAACACCCAGCATCACGCGCAGGCCACGTCCATTAGCCCGAGAAACGAATTGGTCAAGCTCCGGAAACCGGTCGGTGTACTGCTCCGGGCCATTCTCGTAAAGTTTCCATGATACTTGCACCTTCACCCAGCCAACGCCCAATGTCTGCAAGTTGTCCAAAATTTCATCAATTTCTTCCTGGTGAATATGCACCTGCACGCCCATCTTGGCGGAGCTTAGGGGCAGGCC
>CAZRIB010000413.1:0-3832 GCA_964600035.1 uncultured Ardenticatenaceae bacterium
CCCATCACCTTGTCACCCCTCCACCCCTCTACCCCATCACCTTGTCACCCCATCACCCCGTCACTCCTGGCGGATGTCTACAAAGGCGGTCATGCCCCAGCGGAGGGCGGGGGGCGGGTTGTCTATGGTGATTTCTACTTCATACACAATGTCGCCGCGGTAGAGGGTGGCGGTGTGGGCGATGTGGTTTACTGTGCCGGTCAGGGGGGTGTTGGGCAGGGCGTCGATGGTTATTTGGGCTGGTGCGCCTTCGGTTACCAGCGGCACGTCCAGCTCGGTGAGGTCGGTGGTTTTAACCAGCCAGCCGGAAAAGTCGGCAAGGGTGGCAACGGGCACGGCCGTTCCCGCCAACTCCCCTTCTGCCACCTCAATTTGCGCCACCGTCCCGGCAAACGGAGCACGCAGCACCGCTTTGTCCGCTAACGCCTGTGCCTGAGCTACACCGGCTTCCGCCGCCGCAACCCCTGCTTCCGCCTGCGCCACACCGGCTTCCGCCTGCGCCACACCTGCCTGGGCAATCTCAATGCCCACCTCCGCCTGAGAAACAGCCACTTCTGCCACCCGAATTTGCTCCGGCGTCGCCCCGGCCAGCAGCAAATCCAGACGCGCCTGTACCGCATCCCGGTTGGCAATGGCCAACGCCACAGCCGCGTCAGCCGCCTGCCGTTGAGCGGGCGTCGCGCCCTGTTCCAGCGCATCCAACGCCGCCTGTGCCGCCGCCTGGTTCAAACGGGCGGCTTCCAATTGGCGGCGGGTTGTCTCTTCCACCGTGCCGTACAACGGGCACACTTCCCCATCCGGCGTGTCAAAACAGGTGTCCAAAATGTCCTGATACTGCTCTTCCAGCGCCCGCAGTTCGGCCGTGGCCTGGGCCAGATTGGCCTGGGCTTGCTGAATGTCGGCGGGCCTGGCAATGGTGAGGGCGGCATCCCGATTGGCGGCAGCCTGGGTCACGGCCGCTTCGGCGGCGGCCAGTGCCGCTTCAGCGGCGGCCACTTCTTCCGGCAGGGGGCCAGACTGCACCAGTGCCAAATTGGCCTGTGCCGCTTTGAGGGTGATTTCGGCAGTGGAAACGGCCGTTTGGGCTTGCTGCAAAGCTGTTTGGGCGGCGGTCAGGCTGGCCTGAGCGGCCTGTAATCGTGCCTGTGCCTGGGCAACGGCCGTGTCCAGTTCCTGCGTATCCAGCCGAAGAATGACATCACCGGCAGAAACGGCCGTGCCTTCCGGCGCCACAATCTCCGCCACCGTGCCCCCAATTTGCAAAGAGAGCCGGGCATAGGCCGCCGGTTCCACCACACCCTCCGCCGAAACAGAAAGCGCATTTTGGGCGATGGCACTTTGCCGGCCACCAGCCCCGGTCATAAACAAAGCCGCCACGAAAACAGCAAACACAAAACGTAAAAATTTCACCATTGTTCCTCTGTGATTTGGAGATTGGAGATTGGAAATTGGAGATTGGAGATTAGTCACCTTGTCACCCTGCCATTACTGTTCCGTATCAATCGTGACGAACGCGGTCATGCCCCAGCGAATGGGCAGGCCGGTTTCGTTTTCCAAAGAAAGGGTGACTTTGTAAACCACATCACCCCGCACTTCGCCGGATACGGTGGCAATGTCTGTGACCACACCTGTCCATTTCTCATCCGGGAATGCGTCCAGGGTCACTTCTGCCTGAAAGCCCGGCTGTATGTTGACGACGTTTAGCTCGCTCAAGTCGGTGGTTTCAACCAGCCATGCGCTGGTGTCGGCCAAAATGACGGCGGGAAAGCCGGGACTGACTACTTCGCCGAGCCGCACAGGGATGTTGGCAACCATCCCGCCAAATGGCGCGTTGAGGGTGCGTTTTTGCAGGGCAATTTGGGCGGCGTCTAATGCGGCCCGGGCTTCTTGCAAGGCGGCTTCTGCCTGGGCAACGGCCGTTTCTGCCTGTGCCAACTGCAATTGTGCCTCTGCGGCTGCGCTTTCGGCCTGTTCAACGGAAACGGCCGTTACCTCAACCTGTTCCGGGCGTGCGCCAGCCAGCAGCAGCGCCAACTGTGCCTCTGCCGCCGCCTGCTGATTTTGGGCAACCGCCACCGCGCTGTTTGCCGCCGTCCGTTCATCCGCAGATGCCCCGGCGCGCAAATCAGCCAACGCCAACTGCGCCGCCTGATACTGATCTTCTGCCGCTGCCAGCCGCAAAGCCGCCTGCTCCCGCGTGGCCTCATCCACATCCTCATTTTGCACAATCGGCTCATTGGCCAGCCGGGCGGCAAACAATGCTGCTTCTGCTGCCGCCAACTGCGCTTCTGCCGCTTGAATTTGGGCGCTGGTCACAGCTTCCAGCACCACATTGCGGCTGCCTACTGCCTGGGTAACGCCAGCTTCTGCCACGGCAACCTCTGCCTCAGACAAGGCGATCTGTGCCGGTGACGGCGGGGCTTCTACCAGTGCAAGCTGCGCCTGGGCGGCTTCAATGCCAATTTGGGCGGCCTTTAGCCCGGCCTCGGCGGCCATTTTGCCTGCCTGTGCGGCTTGTAAATTGGCTTCTGCCTGGGCAACGGCCGTTTCGGCTAACTGGACAGCGATTTTCTGGTCGGTATCGTCCAACCGGACAAGCGGGTCTCCGGCGGCAACCAGCGCCCCTTCCTCCACCAAAATGGCGGCAACAGGCCCGCCGGTGGTAAAGGCCAACTGGGCATCGCGAACAGGAACAATGGTTCCCTCTGCAGAAGCAATGGTCAGGTCAGCAGTTTGAGAAACGGGGGTGGTTTCTACGGAAACGGCCGTGTCGGCGGCGGCATCCGGGGCCAAAAATTGCCGGTACCCCAAATAGCCACCGGCGCTCAAAAGAGCAACCAACACAAAACCAATCACAATGCGCTTACGATTCATCAAATTCAAAACTCCAAAGTTGTGGTTGTGAGGGGCAAAGGATTAAAGGTGCAGGTTTGCAGGTTGCAGGCTGCAAGTCAATGTCACCTTGTTACCTCTGCAATGATTTCACCATCGGCCAGGGTGATGGTGCGCCCCACCCGGCTCGCCAGGTCGTTGTCGTGGGTCACCATGAGGATGGTCTTGCCCTGAGCGACAAGGTCATCAAACAGTTGAAAAACGGAATCGGCCGTTTTGGTATCCAGATTGCCCGTTGGCTCATCAGCGGCCAGCAGCGGCGGGTCATTGGCCAGCGCGCGGGCAATCGCCACACGCTGCTGCTGCCCACCGGAGACTTCAGACGGCAGTTTGTAGGCATGGTCGGCCATTTCTACCTGTTCCAGCAGATGCATGGCGCGTTCCTGCCGCTCGTTTGGCGCGTACATGTTGCAAAAGTCCATTGGCAGCATCACATTTTCAATGCAGGAAAGCATGGGCAGAAGCTGGAAAAATTGAAAGATGACACCCATGTTTCGGCCGCGCCATTCGGCCATTGGGCCTTCTTTTAGGGTGTGGATGGCTTCGCTGCCGACGTAAATTTCGCCGGATGTTGGCCGGTCGATGCCGGTGATCATGTTGATGAGAGTGGATTTGCCACTGCCAGATTTGCCAACGACGGCGACGAATTCACCCCGGTTGATGGTGAGGTTCAATTTTTTGAGAGCAATGAAGTCACCGACGGGGGTGTGGTAGGCTTTGAAAACGTTGTGCAGGCGGATGATAGCCGGATCATTTTTTGTGTGGCTGGTCGGGTCGGTGTGGGGTAAACGGCCGTTTCTGGCTACAACGTGATTGGCCTCAAAAACGGCCGTGCCACTCCCATTATTCGTAAATGCGGCCTTAAACAAATTTTTCAACATAACATGTCCTCTATTCATACGCCAAGACTTCGCGAATGGTTAATTTGGATGCAGAGTGA
>CAZRIB010000414.1:0-3829 GCA_964600035.1 uncultured Ardenticatenaceae bacterium
GTTCATGAATGGGAAAGCGTATATAACGCCATCATACTTATCTACCGCTTCCAAAACGCTTCCACAGCGCTTCCAATCATTTTCAGTGGAAGCGACGGCCGTTTTGCGGGGTATAATGGCGGTGCGGTAAGTGGCAGGTGGCAGGTTTGCAATCTCCAATCTCCAATCTCCCCCTTGCCGCAGCAATCAAATCCTGGGAGACGACATGAAGTTGCGCGCAGTATAGGAGACGAAAACAATCTTATTATTCATCCTCCCTGCGCTCTCCGCGTCTCCGCGGTTCATTTATGTAAGCGTTCAGTTACACAGAGATTCACAGAGAAATCACGGAGTTTCACTGAGAAAAACGCTCTATTCTCCGTGCAATTTTGTGCATTCTTCGTGTAACTCTGTGTTCCATCTGAACGGATACTCATTTATTTTTGGAGGCAGCAGTGACAGAAAAAAACCTTTCGCAAAATTACATTTACCATGTGCAAAATCAATGGGGTGGCCCCAATGCGCCCTGGCATGAAGGCGGCTTTTTTGAAATCGGCAGCCAGACAATGGCGCCGGTCGTCAAATTGCAGTGCCAGATAAAAAACAATGACCACCATACCCTGGAAGGTACGCTCCAGTTGGCGGGAAGCAAGCCGGAACCCTTTACCGCCACCTACCTGGAAAACCACTCCGAAGAAAACTGGTATCAGGTGGAACGGCCGTACAGCGGCCAATGGCGGCTGGGGGCACGTACAGGACAGCGCGTCATCGCCATAGACATCCAATCCAGCGATGGCGGCCACACCTTCACCGGTACAATGACCTACGCCGGAGAAGGCCCAATTGGCTTTCGCGGCATTCAGGAAATGTCCCCCACCCCGGAAGACAGCTCCCCCACAAACCTGCACTACGACTTTGCCAACCCCGATCTATGGGCAACCCGCGCTGCCAGCATCGAAGATGTCATCGACATCACATTCTCCCTCTTTCCACACACCATCACCCAACTGGGCAAGCGGACTGTGCGCGAATTTGCCCGCCTGGCCGCCCAAAACAAAATCGGCACGGCAGAAGAAATGGCCGTTTTCCACATTGGCGACGACAACACCCAACTCATCACCTTACTGGAAGAAGAAAACGCCGAAAACAGCGAACTCATGGAAACCGCCTTCCGGATGCTCTCCCGCTTACTGCAAAAAATAGCCAAACAAGAAAACCGCCCCGCAACCACCCAATGGCTCTACCACATCTCCGACTTTGACCTCAAGCAAATGCTCCACCTCTACCTGCTGGCCATCAAACTAAAAACCTTCTTCCAGCAAGCCATCAAGCCCCTCATCGAAAACTCCTTGGCCGAAAACAAACGCATCCAACTGCCCCCCCTGCACCTGTACCGGCAAACCTTGCAGCTAACCGGCACAGATGCCGAAATTTTGCAGCAAGCCATCATGCAGCGGCGGGATGTCATCAACAACGACGGCCACTACCTGGCCAAAGCCCTCGCCCTAACCGACAAATTGGCACTGCTGGCCATTGCCCCCATCTGGGAACGCCTGCCCGGCCAAAACCGCATCGTCCCCATCACCTACTTCAGCAAACGCACCTACATTCGCCAACTGCCCTACAGCGACCGGCACATTCTGGTAGGACTGGGCTATGACCTTGTTCCCCAAAACACCGAAAAAAATATCATCCGGGCCAAAGACGGCACAGAAATCAAACCGGCCGCGACGTTTGAACGGATGGCTATTCCCCACGAAGTCGGCCATTTTATCTACACACGGGCGCGGCTGGAAATTGCCAAAGGGCAGGCAGGCACATTTGCCGATTTAAGCCAGCATTATTTCCGGGAGCATCCCTATTTCCATTGGTGTGAAGAAATTTTCTCCGACGCGTATGCCTGTCTGGTGGCGGGGCCTCTGGCCGTTTTGGGTATGCAAGGACTGCTGGCTACCGGTGACAAAAACCGTCTCTGGATGGATGACGAGGAACACCCCACGCCCATTTTGCGCCCTTACCTGCTCACCGAAATTTTACGGTTGCTCAACAAATATAATAAAGCGCGCTACCCCTTCACCAATGCCGCCCGCCAGTTAGATGAAAATTGGACGGCCGTTTTGCATCAATCCGGTTTTGTTCTGCTGGGCGTAAAAAACGGCCGTCCCAATCGTGTCAAGCTCCCCAGCGAACAACACAACCATTTGGAGGAAATGATCAACATCGAAACGGCCGTTGAGACCGCCCGCCCCATTCTGGAAAAATTTGTTACCGTCCTGCTGGCCAACACCAACGCCACCCCCTGGCAAGCCACCGGCGACGATGAACTGTCCGCTGAAATCCCCTGGTGCCAGCAGGATTATGAAGGTCTAAAAGCGTACGCCCAGGAAATGGAGGAGCTGACCAACCGGCTTTTTGCAACCAGCAAAGTCCCATCACAATGGACAACGGCCGTTACCCCCAACCACCCCATGCAGCCCGGGCAAAGCGCCGACGACATCCTGCGAAATATGACCGAACAGTGGAGCGACAGCGGCCCCACCGGGCACGGCGACCATCCAGACTAATGCCTTGTCGTGAAGATTGGTTCAATCTGCGAGATTGAACCAATCTATACCAATCTACACCAACTGCGCCGTCAAATAAGGAATTTGCAGCGTTTGATTCAGGCGCTGGGCCTCCTGTTTCGCCTCCAGGCTCAGCGCCGTCTCCCCCATTGCCGCATACAGCTTGTACAAATAATAACAGGTATACGCCTGCTCAAACCGGTCGCCCACTTCCACAAAAATCTGCCGCGCTTCCCGCAAAAGCGCCACCGCCTGCTCATACTGCTGCTGTGCCTGGTGCAGCACCCCCAACTGCGTCTTCACCAGCCCTTCCCAGCGTAGACTGCCCAACTTCCGGAACAACGGCAGACATTCATGCCCAAAATGCAGCGCCGTTTCCACCTGCCCCAGCCGCTTGTACAACACCATCTGCTCATACAAAACAGCCGCATACTCCCCCACATCCTGCACGTCCTGGTTTACCGCCGCCGCCTCTGCCAGCAAAGGCTCCGCCTCAGCGCAGCGGTCTTGGCGGGCGTAGATGCGCGCCAGATAGCGCAGCGCCTCCACATAAGGCACGGATGCCGGTAAATGGCGTACTTTGGCAATGGCTTCTTGCAGCAGGGCAGCGGCCGTTTCATAATCCGGATTCGCTTTCATGTGGCAGCTTGCCATCAGGTTCAACGCCCGCGCCGCGCCCAATGCGTCCCCCTCATCCTCAAAGATGCGCCGCGCCTCGGTCAGCCATTTCAACGCCTCACTGTCCTGTGCCTGCTCCAGCTTGATACGGCCGTACAAATAATTCCCCTGCGCCAGCCCCCGGCCATCCTCCAGCCGCATCAGCAGCGGCATCGCCGCCACCAGATGAGACTCCGCCGCCTCGTAGCTGTTTAGCTCAATCTCAACCTCCGCCAGCCGAAGCTGGAACCGCGCCAATGCAGGCTGGTCTGCCAGATGGCTTGCCGCATCCACCGCCAGCCTCAGCCCCTGGCGCATGTCGTGGAAGCGAATCTGGCGGAACCAGGCCTCGTCCAGCGCCTGCACCATCTCCACAACGGCCGTCCACTGCTGCTGCCCGTGCGCCCGGACAACGGCCGTCATCAAATGGGGCCATTCCGGCTGCAAGGCGGCGTAATGTTGACGGTGGGTTTGGGCAAAGTGGTGGTAGTAGGCGATGTAGCGGGCAGAAACGGCCGTTTCCCCCTCCCCCAGCTTCTCCGCCGCAAAACGACGCACCAGCGTGTGCCACGCATACCGCTCCTGCTCCGGCTGCTGCACCAACAGCGACTTCTCACACAGTCCATCCA
>CAZRIB010000415.1:0-3821 GCA_964600035.1 uncultured Ardenticatenaceae bacterium
GCCACCATGGACGGTTTCGATCCTGAAAACATCGTACAGTTCGGCTTCATGAACCAATGGACAGACCCGCGCGGTGTCGGCACATTCTTTGGCGCTGGCTCCCTGGTAGACGAAAACGGCAATGCCCAGGTCCCAGAACAATGGCGCGAAGCCTGGAAATGGACATACAACGGTTGGTGGAATGACTGGTTCATCCCCAATGGGCCGTACGGTGGCGCCGACTTCCTGCAAGGTCCTGGTGGCCCCTTCTCCTCCGGCAACATGGGCATGATTCACATGCATCTCTGGTATGTAGCCGAATGGTCTGGTCTGTTTGACTCCGAATTTGATTGGAACTTCGCAGCCACCCCCAGCTACAATGGCAACATCACCGCCAAAATGCACGCCGACACCTTCGGCATCCTCAAGGGCTGCCCCAACCCGGATGAAGCCTTCCAGGTACTCACCTACATGCTCAGCGAAGAACACGCTCCTGAACTCCTGAACATCTACGGCGGTATGCCGGCACGCCTGGCGCTGCAAGACAACTACTTCCAGACCTACCAGGAAACCAACTTCCCGGACAAAACCGACACCAACTGGGACGTTGTTGTGGAAGCCATGGCCTATGCCGACAACCCCAACCATGAAAGCTGGATGCCCAGCTTCCAGGAAACCACCGATCGTTACAATGAATTCTGGAACTTCCTGGCCAACACGCCTGATGCCGATGTTGATGCAGAAATCGACAACTTGATTGTAGACCTGCAAGCAATCTTCGACGCGGCGAAATAACCGTTATCTAAAAAAAGCAGTCCTGTTCAGGTGAGCAGGACTGCTTTTTAATCTGGAGGAAGTGACATGACCGTTTTTGAGGGGATCAGCCTTTTAAGACAAGACCGGGCAAAGGGAAAACGCAAGCTGTCTAAGGCAGAAAAAACAGAAGCCCGGTGGGGATTAACTTTTTTAAGTCCCTGGATGATTGGCTTTTTGCTGTTTTATTTACTGCCAATGATAGCATCCTTCGTGTTTTCTCTTTACGACTTTAATCCGGCAGTACCAGATCAAGCGAAATTTATCGGCTTTGACAATTGGTATCGCGCGTTATTTGTAGATGAGGAAGTTCGTCTTTCCTTTGTTCGTACCATTCAATTCGCGGCCATATCACTTCCTATCACATTGGCCTTTGCCCTGTTTTTGGCCATTCTCATGAATTCCGAACACGTCATCGGTAAAAATCTGTATCGTACACTGTTCTACATGCCCACCATGATCCCGTTGGTAGCCGTTGTATTAATTTGGAGCGGTGTGTTAAACGAACAAACAGGGTGGATCAATATCTTGATTGAAAAACTGACGGGCATTCAGGCAACGGGAACCGAAGGCATTCGTTGGCTGGCTGATCCCAGGCTGGTTTATTACGCTTATACCATGTTTGGCCTTTGGGGTGTGGGGAATGCCATGATTATTTTCCTGGCAGGATTACAAGGTGTGCCTACAGAAATTTACGAGGCCGCTCAAATTGACGGCGCAAATTGGTGGCAGCGGCTGTTCCGCATCACGATCCCTTTGATTACCCCTGTGATTTTCTACCAACTTGTTTTGGGCGTGATTGGTTCACTGCAATATTTCCTGGCGCCATTTGTGTTAAATGGCGGTACAGGTTTTCCGGAAGGAAAAACCCGTTTTTATATGGTTTATTTTTACAAACAATCGTTTTCCTTTTTTAACATGGGCTATGGGGCGACATTAGCCTGGCTCATGTTTATTGTGGCGCTGGTCATCACGATTATTTTATTTGGAACGGCACGCTACTGGGTTTACTATGCTTCGGAGGAACGTTAAATGAGCGCGAAAACTGTCTCTCAGCCGCGAGTGGTCCCCAAGAAAATTCGTGTTATTGGTATGAAGTTTGCCTTGACCGGTTTGGCTTTGGCTGTGCTCTTTTTGTTCCTCGTGCCAATGGCGTATGGTGTTGTGACCGCACTAAAGACGGACAGCCAATTTTCTAAAATCGGCGCACCCTGGTGGCCTGCTTCTGAGCGCAAATTTACCTATGAAGGGGAAGAGTATGATATTTATCTGGTTCCCATTGACGGTGAAATGCGGGAATTGGCATTGTATAAGAAAGGACGGCAAAGCAGCTTTTTTGTAGACCCTGAAAACCCTGAAGCCGGGCCGTTTGAGTGGGAAGGCCAGTGGCGGCAGCTTGATCGTGCTTGGGTAGCAGATCCCCAGTGGGGTAACTTTGCTGAGGCATGGAACACTGTTGATTTTTTGGTGCTGCTGCGTAACACGTTTATGTATGCAGCCATTACAACGATTGGGGCGGTGCTGTCTTCTGCGTTGGTGGCGTATGGCTTTGCCCGGTTCCGCATTCCTGGCAAGGGTGTTTTGTTTATGTTGATGCTCTCAACGGTGATTTTGCCAGGGGCGGTAACGTTGATCCCAACTTATTTTGTGTATTTGAAGTTGGGCTGGGTGGGGACCTGGCTGCCGCTCATTGTGCCTGCCTTTTTCTCCTGGGGGACAAATGTGTTCTTGATGCGCCAGTTCTTTATGGGCATTCCCCGTGACCTGGATGAGGCGGCGATGATCGATGGGGCCAGCCCATTTAAGATTTTTACGTCGGTGATTTTGCCGATGTCTGGGCCAGCGTTAACGGCCGTTGCCCTCTTCCACTTCTTCTGGGCCTGGAACGACTTCTTTGGGCCACTCATTTACCTGGCTGGTCACCCCGAAAAATTCCCCATCACCGTTGGCTTGACCGCCTTTAACAACCTCTATTCCCAATCTACCAACCTGATTCAGGCCGCTTCTTTAATTTCGGCCGTCATTCCATTAATTATCTTCTTCCTTGCTCAAAAGCAATTTATGCAAGGTGTCGTGGTAACAGGTGTAGAAAAGTAATCAACCTTTACGGTTTTACTGCCTGGGCCAGCAAAAAGATAGCCGCTGGCTCAGGCAACATCCATCAATCACCCCCTAAAAAGAATAACCATGCGACGTTTTCTATTTTTACTACTGCTAATTGCCAGTGTGGGCTGCGCTGGAAACCAATTGTTTGCCACCCCTACACCCACACCGGTTCCAACATCAACACCCATCCCGCCTACCCCTACGCCAGAATGGACACGGGAAGGCTGGGAGCTGGTTTGGCATGATGAATTTGAAGGAGAGGAAGTGAACCGGGACGACTGGGCATTTGACCTGGGGCGCGGCAGTGGCGGCTGGGGAAACCATGAACTGCAATGGTACACCGACCGGCCGGAAAATGTGCGGCTGGAAGATGGCTTGCTCATCATTGAAGCGCGAGAGGAGGAATTTATCCGCAGTGACTATACCTCGGCGCGAATGAAAACGGAGGGGCGGCACAGTTGGCTGTACGGCCGTTTCGAAGCCCGCATCCAAATCCCCCGTGGACAAGGCATCTGGCCTGCATTCTGGATGCTGGGCACAGAAGGCGGCAATTGGCCCAACATCGGCGAAATTGACATCATGGAAAACATCGGCCGTGAACCCCACACCGTCTACACCACCGTTCACGGTCCCGGCTACTCCGGCGGCAACGGCGTGGGACAGCCCTACACACTCCCCGGCGGCGACCCCTTTGCCGACGACTTTCACGTGTATGCCGTCGAATGGGAGCCGGAATCTATCACCTGGTACGTGGACGACAACCCCGTCTTTGCCATCACGCCTGACAGTGTGCCCGGTGAATGGGTGTACGATCACCCCTTTTTCCTCATTATGAACGTGGCCGTTGGCGGCGACTGGCCCGGTTCGCCAGACGAAACAACGGTTTTTCCGCAGCAAATGCGTGTGGATTATGTACGTGTTTA
>CAZRIB010000416.1:0-3818 GCA_964600035.1 uncultured Ardenticatenaceae bacterium
GTAAAAGAAATCATCTCAACGGCGGAGCCAAATGTCATCAATGGCGAGTAATACGCCCCACACACCAAAGCCTGCCATTTGCCATCCGCTTTAATCATTAATCTTGACGCATTAATCATTATCTTGAACCAACCATGAAACTATTAATTATCGGCTTTGACGGTGCAACATTTAATCTCATACGCCCCTGGGCAAAAGCCGGACACCTGCCCAATCTGGCAAAATTAATGGAAACAGGCGTCCACGGCGACCTGTTGTCCACGCTGCCGCCGGTCACCAGCCCTGCCTGGCCTACTTTTATGACCGGCGTCAACCCCGGCAAGCATAATGTTTTCGACTTCATCCAACCAAGCGGGGCAAACTTTACCCTGGTAAATGCCACCCGCATTAAACAAGCCACCATTTGGCAGCGGTTGGATAAGCTTGGGTATCGTGTGGGTGTGATGAATGTGCCTGTTACTTACCCACCCGCCAAACTGGAAAACGGCTTCATGATTAGCGGCATTCTTAGCCCGGTCAATGCCCAAATCTCACAACCTGCCGATTTGCTCAAACGCCATCAGGACGGGTTACGGCCGTACCGCGTCGCCCCCCACATTCAATACAAACCCGGCAACGAAGAAGCATTCATCGCCGACATTTACGACCTCATCAAAACACGCGGCGAATGGGCTATAAAACTGCTGGAAAGCGAACCCCTCGACGTTTTCATGGCACACTTCATCGCCATGGACATCATGAAACACGCCCTCTGGCGTTTTATGGACCACACCCATCCCCGCTACGAACCCAGCCCCTACGAGCACGCCATCCGCGACGGCTACAAGCTGGTAGACCACTACATTGGCGAATTAATGTCCCGCCTGCCCGCCGACGCCCACACCATCGTCATGTCAGATCATGGCTTTGGGCCGCTGCATAACATGGTCAACCTCAACATTTACTTTTTGCAGACCGGCCTGATGAAGCTCAAACCAGACATCGTTACTCAGGTAAAAGCCTGGGCTTTCAAAAAAGGCATCACCCCATCTCAGGCGTACCAACTATTGGGCAAAATGGGGCTGCAAAACATCGTCACCCGTGTTTCCAAAAATACGCGTAACAGCATTGTGGGCAAATTTCTCAGTTTCGACAGTGTGGATTGGGACAAAACGATTGCCTACAGCATGGGGCACGTCGGGCAAGTTTACATAAACGTGGAGGACAAGTCCCCCTTTGGCAAGGGCGCTGTTTCTCAGGCAGATTATGCCGCAGCCCGGCAAAAGGTAATGGACACACTCATGGCGCTGCAAGACAAAAACGGCCGTTCTCTGGTCACCAACATCATCCCCGGCGATGAAGCCTACCATGGCCCCTACGCCCAAAAAGGCCCGGACTTGCACGTGGTGCTGGACGAATACAACATGATAGCCTGCCCGCTTTTTGCCACCGACGGCAAAGTAATCAGCCAGCAAATTCGCGGCGACTCCGGCTGCCATCGCAGCGAAGGCATCTTTTTGGCACACGGCCCCAACATTAAACAGGGCGAGCAGTTACCCATCCACAACATTTTGGACCTGGCCCCCACCATCATGCACCTGCTTGGTGAACCCGTGCCGCGCATTATGGACGGCCGTGTTCTCACCGACATCTTCACCGCCACCGGCGACATTACCTACAGCGACGACGACAGTGATGCATTAACCGACAGCCATCAGCTCAGTGAGGCGGAAGCCGCCGAAGTGGAAGCCCGGCTGAAAGGTCTGGGGTATCTCTAGCAGACAAGGATTTGTCATGGCACGACTGCGCCGTTTGTGGCCTACACTGCTTGTCACCCTGCTGGGACTGCCGCTCGTCACACCGCTGCTCAAGTGGACGGCCGTTCCCTGCACCCACGACGGCCATTTACACTACCACCGCGTCGCCGCCATGAAATACGCCTGGGAACAAGGTCTCCACTTCACCCGCTGGCTCCCCGATCTGGCTTTTGGCTACGGCTATCCCTTCTTTGTCTACCGCGAACCTGCGCCGCTCTATGCCGTATTGCTGCCCCACCTGCTTGGCCTGCCACTGCCAGCCGCATCCAACCTGTTCTACGCACTCACCATTTTGGCGTGTGGCTGGTTTATGTACCTTTGGGTGCGGGACATCTTGGGAGAAAAGGCGGCGCTTGTCTCGGCAGTGGCTTACATGGCCGCTCCCTACGTGCTGATTGATGCCCTGGTACGCGGCAACTCGCCAGAATCGCTGGCGATGCCTTTATTCCCGCTGCTGCTCTGGGCTGGACGGCGCTGGATGCTAAACGGCCGTCTCCGTTCCTTCCTCATCACCACCTTTGGCATCGCCCTGCTTGCCTTCAGCCACAACATCTCTCTGCTCATCTTCACCCCCACTCTGCTGGTGTACCTGCTTGCCATTAGCCTGCACCAGCGGCAAAAATGGCAAACCACTGCCGGGCGCATCATCCTTGTCTTTGGCCTGGGCTTAGGCATAACTGCCTTTTACACCGGCGGCGCACTTCTGGAAATGGGCGAAGTCACTTTGCAGCAATCGACCACCACCCGCAACAACGATTTTCACTACAACTTTGCCACCGCAGCAGAAATTTTTGCCCCGCCTGCGCCAGAAGACCCCCAACTGCTTAACCCGCCCCTTTACATTCGGCTGGGATGGATACCAACCGCATTGGCGGCCATTGGCACGCTGCTCGTTATGGCTGACTTTGCCAAAAAAGCCGCAAAACGCGCAAAGGATGACCCCAAAAAATCGTTTGTCCGTGTTTTTTCGGCAGAGTCGTTAACGGCCGTTCAACTGCACACGCTGCTCATGCTCCTGGGAACGGCCGTCTTTCTGTTCATGTCCCTCTCCGCCTCCCTGTGGCTGTGGGAAAACGTCCCCCTCATCGACTTTGTTCAATTTCCCTGGCGATTCGTTGGCCGGGCAGCACTCCCCATCGCCTTCCTCGCCGGCCTGCCATTTGCCAATCACCAATCTCCAATTACCAATTACCAATTACCAATCTCCAATTACCAATCTCCAATCACCATCGCCATCACCATCGCCATCACCTTGCTCCTCATCGAAGCCATGCCCAGCCTGTATCCCAACACCTGCCCGGAACAACCCTACCCCACCATCAACACCGTCCACGAATACGAACAGGCTACCGGGCTGGTCGGCGTAGACCCTGAGGGCAGCTACTTTCCCCGCACGGTTGAACGCCGCCCAACAGAGTCGCCGCTGCTGGCCGCGTACCGGGCTGGCGAAACACCACAGCGGTTCGATACGGCCGTTCTCCCCGAAAACGCCGCCGTTCTGGCCCAGGAAAACCAGCCCCTGCAAACGACCATTACCCTGTCCACCCCGGAACCATTTACCGCCCGTTATTTCAGCTTCATGTTCCCCGGCTGGGCGGCTTATGTGGATGGGCAAGCCGTGCCTATCACACCCGGCGACCCCGACGGCTTGATCACGTTTCCCGTTCCGGCAGGCACGCATGAAATTATGGTGCGCTGGCAGTCAACGCCCTTGCGCACAACTTTGCTGGCACTGAGTTTGCTGGCACTGGCGGCAGCGGCCGTTACCGCCTTCATCCTCTACGACAACCGCCAATCGCCAATCACCAATCGTCAATCATCAATTACCAATTACCAATTACCAATTACCAATCATTCTATCATCCACATCTCCCTCGCCCTTCTCGCCATCCTGATCATCGTCGCCAAAGTGGCACTCATCGACCGAACCAACACCCCTTTGCGCCGGTCTGCCCCGCCGCCCGTGACTGTACCGCTGGCCGTGCAGGCTGGCGAAATTCGGGTGGATGGCTACAACCTGTC
>CAZRIB010000417.1:0-3817 GCA_964600035.1 uncultured Ardenticatenaceae bacterium
CCCCCTCTATTAATCTGCCTGCCAAACCAAATTGGGTAATTCAGCCGGCACATAGTCCGGGTTGCGCCAGCGTGTCAACCCAATGACCCAACGGGCGGCTGTCCAGCCTGCACGCACAACACGCGGATACTTCATCAGGTAGGCAAAACGTGCCAGCCGGGTACGCCAGTTGAGATGCACAAAAAGGGGATGTTTGTGTACGCGCTTTGTGTAGGTGGCAAAGGAAAAGTCTTGCCGCTCAAAGGCGTCTATGATGGCGGGAGCTGCCACATCACCATAACCCAATGCGAATGAAATACCTTCGCCAAACAAGGGGTCTGCTCCGGCGGCGTCGCCAACTAAGATGACGCGGGGCTGGGCAAGCGGATTTTTGGCGTCCCACCAGCGGATTGGATGGCCTTTTAGGGTAACGTCGTCCAGATTGCGCTGGCGTTTTGCCAGTGCTTGCCGCAGGGTTTGCTTTAGGTCTGCTTTTGGGCGCTCCGGGCGGGCACGGCTGTCGAAGAGTCCCCGGTTCATAAACGGCCGTCCCTTTACAAAGCTGGGGAAATCCCAGTAATATCCTTGCAGTCCGTCGGTCATGTGGGTGAAGTCAAACACAGCGACGCCGTCCTTGAATTCCGGCTGGGTTTGGGCATCTTCCGGGGTGAGTACTTCCAACAGGCGGGCGACGTGGGATTTTCCCGGCCATTTGAGGGTGCGGCGTATGAAACTGCGGGAACCGTCGGCGGCGACGATTACTTTGGCGTGGAAAATTCTTTCTGGGGTGGTGACTTCCATGTAGTCGGTGTGACGGGTAACGGCCGTTACCGGCTCACCCTGGTACACTGGCACACCCAACTTCTCCACCTTCTTTACCAGCCAATGGTCAAACTCATCCCGGCGCACAATCCGAAAAACAGGATTGCCGTGAAACGAATAAGATTTATCCTGATAAACCAGCCGAACCTCACGCACTTCAAAATTTGGAATGGTAAAAGGAATCCCCAGGCGGGCTAACACGTTTTGTCCCAAATGCGTCACGCCGCCGCCGCACAATTTTTCGCGGGGGTGTACGGCTTTATCAACCAGGGCAATCCGTTTGGCCCAGCCTGCATCATGGCGCAGCAAATGCAAGGCAGTAGATGTGCCGGATGGGCCTGAACCAACAATGAGGACATCTACTTTTTCTATTGGCTTGGTCATTTGTTCCTTTTCCTCCCATGTGAAATAAAAAAAATGGCAGGCAGCAAGCTACATACTTGCAAACCTGCCACCTTCTTTACCCTTTAATCGTTCTTCAATTTATCATTTGATAATGACTGGCAGCATTATAGCATGAGAAAGCGCAACTGCCTGTTCAGAAGTAACATCGGGTGTGGTATGGGGGGATTCGTTATTGCCGAGTATGTCATTGGCGTGTACCCGGAAGTTGTAGACAGTGCCGGGAACAGGCGGGGTGAAGAAGCCTGTGGTTTGCTGGGTGTTGGTAAGCCAGGGTGTCCAGGTTGTTTCTCCTGCTGGCTGGTATTCAATTGTGTAACTGTCAATGCCAGCACCGGCGTCGGAGCCTGACCATTGGAGCAGGTAGCCTGCGTTTGTGCTGTAAATGGCGTCGATGGTGGCGGTGGGTGGGGTGGTGTCTATGCCGAATTGGAGGGGTGTGCTGGACACGGCCGTTACCAAACCAGACGTTGTGCGCACATCGGCCGTTACCTGCCAATACAGCGAATGATAATCCTGTGTAAAGGTATGCGTATAACTCAACGTACTGTTCGGCCACGACTGAGACAGCACAACATTAGACAGCCCGCTGTCCGTTCCTGCTTCCAGCGTTGTGGTTAGCACCGGCATGGAAGAAGAAATTGTCCAGGTAAAGGTAATATCACGAGTATTAAACCAGGTCATATCTGTGGGCGAACTATTCCTTACCTCAGCAAAATCATTTATCTTCAACAGGCGCACATCATCAAACCACATACCCAGGTTATCATCCGTCGTTACCAAATCATCCAGGTACACCTTATTGTTACCGCCTGCTTCAAAATCAAATTCACCAATGTTTGCCCACAACCCAACGTTGGCTTGATGGTCTACCAAAACGCTGGTTGTGCCATTCATGTGGGTGACTTCATACACTGCGCCCGCCGTTTCAGATTTACCCGTGCGGCAGAACGGAATAAACGCTTGCAGCAAATAACGGCCGCTTTCCGGCACATCTAGCTGCCACTCGCCCCAATTGGCACTTAAATTCGGGTCTGTTGTAGACCATGTGTAATAAGAATGGCCGTTATGCCCACATTCATTGTCCCCCTCATACCAATTGGCATTGCTTTTGGTAAAAGCGGGACTCGTTTCACTGACATAAATGTGGTTGTCCACCAGTCCCAGCCTGTCGGCAACAGCCTGCCGGATAGAAGGAATCAACACAAAGACTTGATCGCCTGGGCAGTCTGTTGTGCCATACACATTGCGGTGTCCCATCAAATTAGGCAAACCCCAGTCGATGTAGGGGAGCGTTGCACTGGACTCAAAAACATTGATATTGCGCTGTTCGGCTTTCCAGGCAAGTAAATCAACCAAAGAATCAATCATCACTTGTGGCGGATCAATGCCGGGCATGGTGGGGTAATCGGCGGGGTTCACAAAGTTGCCGATGAGGGCTACCCCCATGCTGCCGCTGTTTGCACCACTGGCGTGTGTGCCTACCACATCCTCGTTCATGTAATCACGGCTTAAATGGCCTTCATAAATGACACCGTTTTGGTCAACCAGATAGTTGTAACCAATGTCGCCCCAGCCCCGGCAGCTAGAGCAGGTGCTGCTGGCTGGATAGGTGTGAAATGCCCAAATCGCTCGCACTACCGGCGCCCAGTCGGAGCGGGGTGTGTTTGATGAGACGGTATGGTGCACAATCATGTGGGTGGCATCCAGGTAGTTGGCACTGTTCGGGTCATAGTTGCAGTCTGCGGATGTACACCAGACACTGCGAGGAATTACTGTTGGCCGGGGATTGTTCATGGTTGTCTCGGAGATGGCTTCGGGTTGGGCTTGCTGCGCCTGCTGGAGCATTTGGGCGGAGGTGGGGCCAGCCGTGGAGTCGATGAGGATGAACATGACTTCATTCAAGGCTGGGTTATCTTGCAGGGATTGACGGCTGAAGTTGATGGCGAATTGGATGCGTTGGTGACGGCCGTCTGCTTCTGGTACAAGTAAAAGTTCTCCATGATTAATCTCATCATCGGGTTCATTCCAGTCTGTGTGGGCTTCGATGGCTTCCCAGGGCTGCCAACGGCCGTCTACTGTGCCCGTCCGTACCAAAAGCTGCATGGTTGCTGTTGGGGGCGTGCTGCCCGTCCAACTGGGCACAATCACATTAAAGGGAATGGGGGCGTCTATAACAGGTGATAAATAACTGCCGCTGGTGGCGTTGGGGGCTAACGTTACCGCAGATGCAGAAACGGCCGTGTTTTCCAAAACGCCACCATCAAAATTCGAAACGGTCAACTCTTTTAAGACAGGTTCAGCACTGGCTGTCCCATTTGGTTTATGAAGCATAAAGGCCAAAGAAAGGGCCAAAACAGCAAATGTGAACAACTTCCATTTTTTCATTTCCGATACTCCCACGATAAATAACAAGCAATATATGATGAAGATGGAGGCATCATAACAAGGTTTATAAAGTTGGGGGGTATAAGTGGCGTAAATTTTCGCGTATAAAAAGGGTGAAAAGCATATGACCCGCACACGTAACCCGAAGTCCGTATACCGTTTGCCGATGAAGTTACAAGAGACAGCGCACACGGATTACAAATTACGAATTACTGAATACGGATAC